>QNZR01000167.1 GCA_003978475.1 Sulfurimonas sp. | reverse complement strand
CAGGGGGATGACTGGATGATTGTGGCCATTAAGCGTCTGGAGGAGAAGGAGCTGACTGCTCCGCAACCCCACTCCCCCTCGCTAGACACACGAAAAGAGCAACCTAAAGAAGACTTTGGTTTTTCTGAACCGCAAAAAAAAATTAAAGCACCTTAAGCGTTAATAAGAAAGCCTTTGCTACGCTTACGCTTATCATATAAAGGAAACTTATGAATACAGTCATAAAAAATGTGTGGTCATTTCTCATATCAATGAGATTAATGCTGGTATTGGTACTGCTTTTTGCAGTAGCTAGCGGCGTGGCAACGTTTATTGAGAATGACCATGGAATCAATACCTCATGGGCGTTGGTTTACAGCAGTCATTGGTTTGAAGCGATTCAGGTATTGCTGGGTATTAGTATTATTGGAAATATTTACCGGTACAAAATGTATCAGAAAAAGAAGATTCCCGTCTTGATTTTTCACGTAGCTTTTTTATTTATTTTAGTCGGTTCGGGGATTACGCGCTACTTCGGTTATGAAGGAGTGATGCATATTCGTGAGGGTGCCATGCAAAATCAGATGATTTCCTCAGATGCCTATTTGCAGGTATCGGCAAAAAAAGATGATGTAGAGCACAAGCTTGAAGAAGTGGTCTATATTTCTGAATTGGGAGGCAAAAAGTTTCACTACAGTATGGATATTGATGGTAAAGAGCTGGAAGTAAGCTATAAAGACTTTATCGGCAAGGCAGTGAAAACGGCGGTTGATGACGCCGGCGGGGAGCCACTGGTCTCATTTGTTATTTCGACGCCGCAGGGTCCTGACAGCTATTTTTTAAATGGCGGACAGTTTGTTGACGCCGGACCACTGATGGTCTATTTTGATAAGATGCCCATCAATCGAACGCCGTACATCCGTTTTATGCACAAAAATAATAGTATCTCATTTATCTCGAACGTTCCCATTCAGTGGATGCGCATGGCAGATCGAAAACAAAAAGTCTTTCAGGCAAATACAGAATATCCCCTGGAGGGCGGTTCGTTGTATACAATCAACGGGGTGCAGCTGGTGGTAAAGTCAGTTTTGGAAAAAGGACGTGTGAAAGTTGTTGATGAAGCCGAGTCTTTGGCTTCGGGAAAAATGAAAATGAACACAGATCCTCTTTCCGCACTCATTGTTGATGTGGAATATGACGGTGAGCATCAAGAAGTCGCTTTAATGGGTAAAGGCAAACGTTACAAAGGATTTGCCGAGATGTTTACCATGGGTGATGTTGAACTCTCTATTGAATGGGGATCTAAAATGCTGCAACTGCCATTTTCGCTGTGGTTGCGTGATTTTGTTCTTGTGAAGTATCCGGGTTCTATGAGCCCGTCGTCGTATGAGAGTCATGTGACGCTTATTGATGAGGCAAACGGTGTTCGCGAACCACGCAAAATTTATATGAATAACATACTCGATTACGGAGGGTTTCTCTTTTTTCAATCATCTTACGATAAAGATGAGCAGGGCACCATTCTTTCGGTCAATCATGATCCCGGAAAGTGGCCGACCTACATTGGCTACATTCTCTTAGGTATGGGCTTCTTACTAACACTGCTAAGTCCTTACAGCCGGTTTGGAAAACTGGCACGTACCAAGTATGAAGTTACTGCTTCCGTTCCGGTGATTGCGGCATTATTGATGGCATTGAGTTACGGCCAGCCGCTGTTGGCAAAAGATACGGAAGCCTTGATACAGGAGGTTTCCAAGATTAATCAAGATCATGCAGACTATTATGCAACATTGCTGGTTCAGGCTCGAGATGGACGAACCAAGCCGCTGGATACGGCAACAACAAACCTGCTGAACAAAATAGCGGGAACCAGCAGTATGTTTGGTCTGAATCACAACCAGATTATTTTAGGGATGGCGTCGCGACCGGATGCATGGAAAGAACTTGAAATGATTAAGGCATCGCATCCCAAGCTTAAAACATTGCTCGGAATGACGGCATCACAAAAGCGATTTGCCTATGTGAATGCTTTTGACAATCATGGCAATTATAAACTTGCAAGTATCGCAGAAGAGGCGCTTCGCAAGCGACCGGCAGAACGAGGAACCTTTGAGAAGGATGTTATTAAGGTCGATGAGCGGGTTAATGTTGCCTATTATGTCTACTCGGGACGTTTTATGAATGTGTTTCCCCTAGAAGGCGAGATGGCAAATAAATGGCATTATCCTGAAGAGGCATTAACAACCTTTCCTCCCAAGGCAGCAGCCGAAGTGCGGGAGCTATTACGACAAAATGCCAAAGGGCTGGCCGTAGGGCTTCGCGAAGGAAACTGGGATCAGGCGAATGCTGCCATAGATGCCATTAAGGCGTATCAGCAAAAATATGGTGCAGCAGTGATTCCGGATGAGAGTATTACGAAAGCGGAATTGCTTTACAATAAACTACAGATTTTTGAGCGACTTTATCCTATCTATCTTCTTTCGGGATTGATCTTGTTGATCTTGATCTTTGTTCGTATTGCCAAACCGACATTGAACCTGACAAAGGCAACCCGCATTGTCTTAGTGGTGTTTGTATTGGGATTTATTGCCCATACCATTAGCCTGGGCATGCGTTGGTATATTTCCGGACATGCCCCCTGGAGTAACGGTTATGAAGCGATGCTTTATATTTCATGGTCTATTGTACTTGCCGGTATTTTATTTGCACGATCATCAGAACTGGCGTTGGCAACGACCGGTTTATTTGCCGGTATTGTGCTGTTTGTAGCACATTTAAGCTGGCTTGATCCGCAAATTACCACACTGGTACCGGTGTTAAAATCCTATTGGCTGACCATACATGTCTCCATTATTACGGCGAGCTACGGCTTCTTGGGTCTGAGTACGCTTCTGGGATTTATTGTCTTAATCTTCTATATGATGCTCAAAGATAAGAAAAAACGAGAACGTATCAGTATCAATATTCTAGAAGCAACACGGATCAGTGAAATGTCGATGATTGTCGGTCTCTTTTTATTGACTATCGGTAACTTCTTAGGTGGTGTCTGGGCCAATGAATCCTGGGGTCGCTATTGGGGTTGGGACCCTAAAGAGACTTGGGCACTGGTGAGTATCTTGGTTTATGTCTTTGTTGTACATATGCGCTTTGTACCGGCACTGCGCTCCAATTTTCTGTTTAATGCGGCGGCTGTTGTGGCATACAGTTCCATTATTATGACCTACTTCGGAGTGAACTATTATCTGTCCGGACTGCATTCTTATGCATCAGGCGATCCGATTCCTGTTCCTTCATGGGTCTATTACGCGGTTTCTACTGTCATTATTATGATTGTGGGAGCCTCATTCAATCGTAATAAATTAGTAAAAATTACAAAAGCAAAGTAGTACCTGAGCATTTCTGCTCAGGGCGGAGTATCTCAGCTCCGAGTGCTGAGCGATCGCATCGAAAACAGCTCTAAAACCGGCATCAATTTCATCGTTCATAGAATAGTATAAGAGCAATATGCCAAATATTGTTACCCGGTGTAATGTGAAGAAGATGGAAAAGAGAAGAGGCGCACACTTCCCCCGGATTGGGAGAAGAGCGTTTTACATGTAAATTATCTGACGCTAAGGGTACTTTCTTCTACAATAACAGGGAAGAAATAACCATAGCCAAAATCGACGTCTGTTTTTAACGTACCTTTTGCGGTGACGGTATCTCCGACATTAACGGCAGTGTCGAGTCCGGTTACGGTAATGTCATTGGCAGTAGAGCCATCTTGCAGATGCACCCAGTCCTTGCCCATAATATTTTTCGATACCTTAAGCACTTTGGCGTTGAATGACACAACGGTGCCGTTTAAGTCATTTTTCTGTGCATACAGCTCTTCGATGGTAAATCCATTAGGAAGCTTGTCGACTTTAATTATCTCTGTGGCCGCCGCTGTTTGAGGTGCTGCTTTAGCAGCATGAGGCGATTTGGCGGTGTTGTTGGCATCTTTACTGCCACAGTCATCACAGTTATGGGCAGCATCGCCTGCGGGAAGTGCCGCTGCCTGATGGGCTGCCGCAGGCGATGTTGTATCTGCAGGAACAATGGTGTTGGCAAATACCAGATAGTCAAATGTTTTGTTGAGTGTTTTACTGGTAAAATCTTTCATAACCATCTGTTCGGTAAATGAGATGACATCACCGGCAGCAATGGTCGTTTTAGGTCCTGCTATCCAGTAAATGTTACCGCCTTCGTTCACTTTGGCATAGGTATATCCTGCCGCATCCATGGTTTCAAGAACCGTTCCCGTGTGAGGAATGGCATTGACCTGCGCCGATTTTTCCTGCGGTGCGGCTGCTTGTGCAGCAACCTGCTTGGTGGTAGTACCGTAAAGATTCTCTTCAATGGCATCCTCGTTGACCGTCGGTTGTGTGACTGCTGCGGAAACTTCGGCCGCAGTACTCTCGGACTCTTCGGGCTTATCGCTACAGCCGTACATCAGCAGGGCGGCAAGAGCCAAACTCATAGATATCTTATTCATTGTTATCCTTTTTGTTGTTGATTGAGTTGTTGATTATTTAGCGGCAGCCTGTTTCGCTTTCCAAGCTTTTGTGGCTTCGGCAAACGTAGCATTCGGATTGGCTTGAAAAAAGTCTCTGGTGAAACGATTGTATTCCAGGTCATTCGCCGATTGTTCTTCTTTTTCTTTAGAAGATTCTTTGGAGGGTTCTACGGGAGGCAGTGATGCAACATATCGTGCGACCGCTTTCATCTCGGATGCGGAGAGTTTGGTAGCCTGACCCTGCATCATCTGACCGAAGCCGTACTGATTAAGCTCACCGGATTGGTAGGCTTTTAGTGTTTTGATAATGGTGCTCTCCGGCATACCGGCAATAATCTTGCTGACATTAAGAGAATGTTTTTGGGCTTTATCGCCATGACAGATGGCACATTTTTTAAATATTTCAGATCCCTCGGGTGCCGCTGAAGCAATGGCACCGGAGATAAGCATAAGAATGAGTACGTTTTTCATGCTATTCCTTTACTAACGATGTACTTTGAAGGTTAGATATAAATATACCCTGTCAAAGTAAACAGGAAGTTACGCTACTCTTTAAGATGCACCTCTTCAGGTATATCAATATGCCAATTGTTTTGCTCTAGGATGACTTTGGCCTCATCGCTGCCATTAATATAAGCTTTTTGAATGAGTTCTTTAGCCTGCTTCGTATCTTTTGGCACGCCGTCTCCTTCATGATACATCTTTCCCAAAACAAACTGTGCCTGCGGATAACTTTGCAGTGCTGATCGGTTTAGATATTGGATGGCCTGCTTGATGTTTTGGGTAACACCCACCCCCTCTTTGTACATAATGCCTACCTTGTACTGTGCTGCCGGGTACCCGACATCGGCAGCTTTTTTGTACCAATGGTAAGCTTTTGAAGAGTCTTGTGCAATGCCGTCGCCTTTGTAATACATGTCTGCCATATGCATCATGGATTTACTGTCACCTTTGTCAGCGGCTTTTTGAAAGAGTCGAATGGCTTCATCCATATCCTGTTTGACACCATCGCCGTTATGGTACATGACTCCCAGGTTGAACATGGCTTTAACATGACCGTTTTTGACGGCTTTTTTATAAATTTCTGCCGCTTTTTTATGATCTTTTTCAGTGACGATGCCCTGATAGTACATCCCGGCAAGCGCAAATTGACTGTTTGCATCACCTTTATCGGCCTTGGTTTTAACTGCCATAAAAGCATGCTTGTTCATTTCTGTAATATTGCCGGCAACGGCAACGGAACTAACGAGTAACATTTGTGTCGCGATGATAACGAGTGTTTTTTTCAATGGATGCTCCTGTGAATTTCAAATTAATGCATTATCGTGACCTGAAATTTATAATGCATATTATTAATTTGGGTAATGATAACCTGATTTATTAAAACGTTTTCTTAAAATCGCCATAAATAACAAAAATATTATTATTCGTATAAAAAATAATAATATTGCTATTATTAATATTATTTTAAGTAATATTTTTACTTAATTCATCAAGATAATTTAAAGTTTATAAGACAAGAACCCCATTTTTTGATAAAATACATGTAAAATAACCAGAGGTGTTTGTATGGCAGTCTCTTCGTATCTTTTTGTCGGTATTTTAGTGTTACTATTGGTATTGGTTGCTTTGGTATGGTATTATATTAAACGCTCTAAAACGGAAGACACCCGAGCACCCGGTCATGGTATGGCGGCAGCGACGCCTACATTTTTGGAGTTGCAAGCGTGTGTGGCAGATGCTGCAAGCACACCGGAGGCACTGGAACAGGCTGCTGAAGATATCATGACATATTACGGCACGATTGAACACTTTGATGCCTATGCCACCGTGATACAACAGATGTGCCGGCATGCTAAAATTAAAGCGGCAACGATTGTACGATTTGACAAAGCACTGCGCCATCAGAATCCCTCGTATGCCCGACAAATTGATAGGATACTTCAAAAAGCGTTATATTCTAGAAAATAACAATAGTGATATTCTTAATTTAATGTTGTTTAATACTTTTGTGATAGAATAGCGTTCATTAAAATACTGATACAATCTATTTAATCAAGAATGACAATAAAAGAGAGACGGTTGTGTGAAAAAGCTCTGTATGGTGGCGGCATCAATAGTAACGTTGGCGTTGGTGGTAACCACACTTTATATTGTGGAGACGGCGTCAAACAGTATCTATCACGGTATTTACCTGTTGCTGGCTTTAGTCAATACCGTGATACTCTACATTGCGGTGAGTGCAAAAGAGCAAGATGACCGTCGCGACTATACGGCGTTGGAGCAGATTGCTTTTCGTGATGCTCTGACGTCGCTGCTGAATCGGCGTGCCGTCGATAACTTTATCGATAAAATTATCGCCCGTTGCGAGCGCGACGGTTCGAAGTTCGCCATTCTCTACCTGGATATGGACAACTTTAAAGCCATTAACGATACTCTGGGTCATGATGTCGGTGACAGTGTGCTTGTTGGCGTGGCGAAACGATTGCGGAATCTGGTTCGGGGCAATGATGTCGTAGGGCGCATCAGCGGCGATGAATTTGTCATTATATTGGATGAAATCAATGAATCTTCATTAGCTTTTATTACTGCAGAGCGGGTCATACAGAGTTTTAAGAAGCCACTGAATATTGATGGTCACAGGGTGTCGGTGAGTTTTAGTATCGGCATTAGCATCTACCCCGATAACGGGGTGTATCGGTTAAGTCTGTTTAAAGCGGCCGATATTGCTATGTATCAAGCCAAAGAGAATGGTAAAAACGGGTATAAATTTTATACCGGTGAACTGGATGAACAGGTCAAAAAAAGTCGTGCCATGAACGATGCACTGGAGCAGGCACTGGTACAAAAGCAGTTCGTTTTAATGTATCAGCCGCGAATCAACTTCAATAACGCCACCATTCAGGAAGCTGAAGCCCTTATTCGCTGGAATCGACCCGGAGAGGGGCTTGTAGCGCCTTCGGAATTTATTCCCCATGCTGAAAAAAGTCATCTTATTCTCTCCATTGGAGCCTGGGTTATTCAGGAAGTGTGCCGACAGTGTCGTGTTTTTTGTGAGCAGGGTCGACCGACCCGAATATCTATGAATATTTCGTTAATGCAGCTCAAAGATCCGGATTTTGTCGCCATAGTGAAAAAGGCAATTGACACCCATCAGGTTGATGCTTCTCTTATTGAGCTGGAGATGTCGGAATCGTACGTCATGCATGAAGCGGAGCAGATTATACCGACCATGCATAAACTTAGAGCACTGGGCGTGAAGTTGGCAATTGACGAGTTTGGAAAAGGGTATTCGTCTGTGGGGTATATGAAGCGTTTGCCGGTCGATTCAATCAAAATAGACAAATCTCTGATTAACGAAATTTTGATTAACCGGAAAGATAAAGAGTTGGTGGCTACCATGATTGCGCTGGGTCATGTGATGAATTTGAGTGTTGTTGCTGAAGGCATTGAGATTGACAAGCATCTGGAAGTTAGTAAAATGCTCCATATTGATGCGGCACAGGGGTTCTATCTGGCAGAACCGCTCGAGGCCGACAGGCTGCCTGATTTTTACAAGACTTTTCATGAGAAAATATCGTAAAAGCCTCTCTTTATGTTGTTTTTATATAATACTTTGAACTGAACAACAAAGAGAAGAGATGCGATATATGTATGTTATCATGAGTCTGTGGTTCTTCAGTGGCTGCGGCAATGATTTTGATCGTACCAAGCCTTATATCATGAATCAGAAAAGTACTCCGCTATCCACGGAAAAATATGACGCAAACCGACCGGATCCGCATTATGCATCGACCATAGAATCAGCAAAAATAGCGGCAGAAAAAGAGAAAGAGATTGCTCTGATTCATAAGCAGCGCGATATTGCAATTGAGCGGCTTAGACAAGAGGCTAGCGTGTACCGATCTGATACTGAGAAAGTGATCGCTTTTAAAAAAAGTGAAACGCAAATTTCAGTGGCGCAACAGAATTTTTCGATGCATAAAACCTATGTTTTCCTTTTGGCAGCGGCGCTATTCATCGGCATGATCGTACTCTTTTATTTTTTACAAAAGCGCCGTAGCGACCGGCTGAAAATGCATGAGGATATGCTGCATAAGGAGATGTATCTCAAAGACAGAGACGTGCAGGAAAAAATGGTTGCGCGCATTTTAGATACGCTGGAAAAAGGGGTATTATCGTCTGAGCAGCAGACAAAACTGGTAGAGACGTTGAGTCATAATACGGCACAGCTTCCTGTTTCGGGTAGGGGATCTCGAGCTTCAGAGACTCTAAAACCGTCATAAACGGCATCTTTTTCTTGTTCCAAATCATTGGCAACATGCTAGTGTTCATGCTACACTGATACGTATAAAACATATTGTCAAGGAGAAATGATGCGCTATCCAAAATTTTATGATGAGGTTGACACCATCACGCTGTATGATCCGCTCTCCGAGGTATTGGGAAGTTTTGAAGAAGGCGTGATTGAGTTTTCTTATCTCAACAGTGTGCAAAGTGCCGGTCACAGTTGTCCGACGGTAGCCGGTGCTTACCTCATGACGCGCAAGGCACTTCAGGCACTGTATCCCGATTCCCTGCCGGTTCGGGGTGAGATTCATGTTGCATTTGCAACGGCAGATGATGAGGGTGTCAGCGGAGTGACTGCCATGGTAATTTCCAATATTACCGGAGCAACGGAGCGTATGGGTTTTAAAGGTCTGGGTGGTCAATTTGTGCGGCACTCGTTAATGTCTTTTAATCATCCCATGGATGCTTCGGCACACTTTACACGTACCGATACCAATGCCCGAGTCGCGGTGTATTACAATCCAGGCAGTGTCTCACCCGATGGTGATGCATCTCAAATGCAAGCGATGATGGGGCGTGCTATTTCCGGTGACAAAGAGGCACAAAAAGTATTTGGTACCCTTTGGCAAAGCCGTGTTAAAAAGATATTGATTGACCATGCCGAAGATGAGCAGGTCATTCGAGTCGTTGAAATATCACAATAAGTATTTTTATACATTTGCCGGTTTGAGAATCGCTTTTAGTGTAATTGTTGGGAGTTATTAGTACACTTTTGCTATAATCCAGCAGAGCAACAAGGAGTGGCGATGGATATTTTACTGCTGGAAGATGATCAGATTTTGGCACAGAGCTTACAGGAGTTGCTCGAAAATGAGGGATACAATGTCGATGTTGTTTATGATGGCGAAGAGGCATTGGATTTTTCATACACAAAGGATTATAAACTTTATATTTTTGATGTCAATGTACCCGAGCTTGACGGTTTTGAACTGTTAAAAAGTTTACGCGATGCCGATGACACGACGCCGGCGATCTTTATGACGGCTTTGATTGACATTAAATCTATGGAAGAGGGGTTTAATTCCGGTGCCGATGATTACATCAAAAAGCCATTTGATCCGGAAGAGCTGATTATTCGCGTCAAAGCCAAGGTGGCACAAAAAAATGTTAAAATTTGCTATTTGGATCTTGACTATGATCCACTCTCCAAAGAGTTGTACCAAAATGGAAAATTGGCAAACTTAAGCGAAACGCAACTGCTGATTTTCGATATTCTCATTCAGAATATCAATCATGTCATTGATAAAGAGCAGTTGCTTGATCTCCTCAATATCGCCTCCGATGCATCATTGCGCGTGCATGTCAATAAGCTTAAGAGCAGATTGGGCATTGAGATTCGTAATGTGAGGGGCGTAGGATATATGATTGAAAAAGTTTGAGGTCGAAGCGCTTAGCAAAGGATTTATACTTTTTTTTGTCTCCCTTGAAATTCTTCTTACCATCATCTTTGTTCTTGATTATGACAAAGAGATTGACCAGCTTGACAATAGAATCTCCAATGAGATGAAAATTTGCAGCTATAACCTGAAATGTCAACAGTTCGATTTTGACTTTACGGATCGAAAAGATCAGGTGACGTATACACTCTACAAAGATCGAAGCGGTCTTTATAGCTATTTCGATATTCCTACAACCAAAAATTATCTTATGAAGCTGTTTTATCCCCAAGACCGTTATTTGCAACAGGTCTATGAGATAAAGAAAAAGCAGATACTGATCTTCTCGGTTATTTCTGTAGCATTAGCGCTATTGTCATTCTTTTTCTCTTTTCTCTCTTTACAGCCGCTGCGATCGGCGTTATCGCTTACCGAAGAGTTTATCAAAGATATATTACATGATTTTAATACGCCGATCTCCTCCATGCTTATCAATATGAACATGATGAAAAAGGGGAGTAGCGATGTTCAGATAACAAAAAAAATAGAGCGCATGGAACAAAATATCAACACATTGCTCTCATTGCAGGACAATCTTAAAAGCTATATCCTAAATCATGATTTTCAGATAGAAGATATTGAACTTTCCAAACTGTTAAAAGGGCGGGTGAGTGCCATTCAAAAGCTCTATTCAGAAATTCATTATGAAATTGACGTTGAGGTGATGTATATCAGTGCCAATGAAGATGCGTTAATTCGCGTCTTTGACAACCTCTTAAGCAATGCCGGAAAATACAATAAACGTCATGGATTTGTTCATGTGGGATCCCACAAGGGAGTGATTGTTGTTCAAGACAGCGGTAAAGGTATTAAAAACCCTTCAAAAATCTTTCGACGTTTTTACAAAGAGCAGCAGCGTGGTATTGGTATTGGATTGCATATTGTAAAGAAGTTGTGTGATGAGATGAAAATTAAAATAGAGGTCTCCTCCGAGGTAGGGCGAGGAACCACCTTTAAGCTCGATATGAATGCCTTGCGGCGACCCTAGTAATACTAATAGTTAATTAACAATTATACTCTATAATAAAGAATTAGGCTATAATGTCTTTTTTTATTATAGAGGAGGTTGTTATGATGCGAGTATTTATAATAACTTTATTGAGTGTATGGGCATATCACGCAAGTGCTATGGACATTGAAGAACAAATTTTGAAGATACGCAATGCCACTGATGCCGATCGTTATATGTTGGTTAATGAACTCAAGCGGGAGCTCTCAAAGCTTGGACGCAACGAGCGTGTCGGTGCCATTATTGCATTGAAGCAGCAGCTGCATGCTACAAGGAGTGACGAGTCTACCGATGGCATACTGGTATCAGATACGACTAAAAGTGAGATGAAGCAGGGGGTGGCGACGGGACAACGCAATATTTTAAATAATTTTCCCAATGTTGCTGCGGTCTCTAACGCACAAGGAAGCGGCATGGTCGATAATGTCGTTCCGGGAGCATCGGGTGTTACTCAAGTGACGCCGCCGCGCCCCTCAGGCGTTCCTTCTCCCAAAACCATTGCGCCACCGTTAAACAGTATTAAAACGGTAAGGAATACCAGCACTCTTGGTTAGCCAGCATCGTGCCGCGATTGTCCGGATTCTCATAGGTTTGCTATTGGGAGGCGGGCTACTGCTGGGCTATAGTGACAGCGATTTTGACGGCGTATCGGATGACAAAGACGACTGCCCCAACACACCGATTACCAATCTGGTTGACCGGTACGGGTGCAGTATTATTAAAATTATGGATAATGATCCGATGGGGTCGCAGTATGATGTTATTTTGGGTTATATTTACGACCGTGCCGATTACGGAACATCTGAAGATATTGCGACGCTGACCAATACGTTTCAAGTCGATGCTTTTATGGAAAACTGGGGTGCGGAGCTGTTTACGTCCTACTTTGTTTCTGATGCCAATCAGTCTGAGCGTAGCGGCATGAACGATACGACCTTGTCGTTGTATTACGGGTATCGGGCGCTGGAAGAGTACAATATTTTTCTGCGTTTGCGTTTAGGCGCTATTTTCCCAACAAAAAAAAGCCATTACAACAAGATGGATTATCTCGCCTCGCTGAGTGCTAATGTCATTATCAACGGTTACGCGCTGTTCGGAGGCTATACTTATACCTTTGTCGGAGATGAGGACATCGAGTTTTACGAGTTTCAAAATACCCATGCCTTTCACGTCGGTGCAGGGTATTATATTAAGGCCAACATTTACATGAGCCTCTCTTACTTGTATGCAAACAGTATTGTAAAACAAGCAGATAACATCAGGAGCGCTTCTCTTTACCTTTTTTACGGCATTAATACTAACTGGTTTGCAACACTGTCATACTCTCAGGGACTCAGCAGTAGCACGAGTGATCTGGCCTCGAATTTGAGAATCGGGTATTATTTTCAGTAAGCAACATCTTAACTCTTTTTAAAAAAGAGATGGTATAATCGTACCAAATTCCTATAAAGTGAGATATTATGACGTTACCGGCTTTAGATATTCCTTTAACCCTGCCTTTTGAGCTGCCGCTGTTGGTGCACCCGATTGTCGTGCATTTTGCCATGGCACTGCCCATTGTGATTGTGTTGCTGGAGATCAGTAATCTGATATTTAAGCGACGTGCCCTGAGTGTGACCTCTTTGCTGTTTATGCTGCTTGTTATGGTGATCTATTTCGCGGCATTTTTTACCGGAAAAGTGGATGGTTCTGAAGCCGGACCACTGTTGAGTGCCGCCGGAAAAGAGGAGCTCAAAGAGCATAAACTGATTGGTACCTATTTGGTATATGCAACCGTTTTGCTAGTGGCGGTGAAATCCTTTAGTATGCTCATTGCACGAGGATGGGCAAAAGGGCTCTTTTTTTTCGTATTGGTGCTTTTTATTGCTGCGAGTCTCAAGCAGGGAAAAGATGGCGGAGAATTGGTCTATGAGTACGGTGCCAATAATGAAATGGTTGCCACACACGAAGATACAATTGATGATTTGAATGACAGAGTCGAGGAGCTCGAAGAGCAGCTTGCCCAATCCAAAGAGGTCTCCGGAGCAACGCTAGAGGCAGTCAAAGAGGTGCAAAATACGCTTGGAAAGAGTCTTGACAATGTTGTCGAAGCCACAGGAAATGCCGTAGATGCCGTGACGGATTATGTCAATAAAACGGCTCAGAGTGTCGGTGAAGCCGTTGATGCGATGGTAGGTGATCGCAATATGAGTGAGCCGGCCGAGACTGTCGCCCCGCAGGAAGTGAACCGCTCCGTGCCGGTGTCGATGCCAAAAATGAATCGCACAAGTATTCCTCGAGGGGATATTGCCACCCATTAATTTACATGTAAATTGCGCTTAAAGCAAAACAAGGCATAATGGCGACAATGTATACGGACTCACCGGAGTCGATAACAATTACGATACTAGGAATAATGAAGCGTGGATACCATAGCCATAAAATACAACGATGAGATTGTCGACTTGCAAACGGCCGAAGCCAAAGACATTCATGGAGAAGCCATAGTATTGGACAACTCCAACGATGCACTGGAAGTATTGCGACACTCTGCTGCCCATCTTATGGCGCAAGCCATTAAATCACTCTATCCGGACGCACAATTTTTTGTTGGACCCGTGGTCAAAGAGGGGTTCTATTATGACTTTAAAATCAATGAAGAGATTGGTGAGGGAGATCTGAAGCGTATTGAAAAACAGATGCTTTTTCTTGCTAAAAAAAAGTATCCCATTGAGCGTTATGAAATCAGCAAAGAAGAGGCGCAAAAGAAATTTGCCCATGATCCTTTAAAACTGGCCGTCATGGAGCGTATTGCCGATGAGACACTCTCTATATACAAGCAGGGAGATTTTGAAGATCTGTGTCGAGGACCGCACCTGCCTTCGGTAAAGGCAATTCGATTCTTTAAACTGACCAAGATTGCGGGCGCCTATCTGGGCGGCGATTCAAACAATGAGATGCTGACGCGAATTTACGGTATTGCTTTTGCCGATAAAGAGTCGCTTAAAGCGCATATGCAGATGCTGGCTGAAGCAGAAAAACGTGATCATCGAAAAATTGGTGCACAGATGAAACTGTTTACCTTTCGTGAGGAGGTGGGCGCCGGGTTCCCTATTTGGCTTCCCGCGGGCGCTCGGTTACGTTCACGTCTGGAAGAGCTGCTCTTTAAGGCACATAGAAAGCGCGGGTATGAACCGGTACGCGGTCCGGAGATGCTGCGTTCAGATTTATGGAAAACATCAGGGCACTACCAAAACTACGGTGAGAATATGTACTTTACCCACATTGATGAGGTTGAGTTTGGCGTGAAACCGATGAATTGTGTCGGACACATTAAAGTTTATGAAGATGAGCTACACTCTTATCGGGATTTGCCGATAAAGTATTTTGAGTACGGTATTGTGCACCGTCACGAGATGACCGGAGCATTGCATGGACTGTTTCGTGTGCGTGAGTTTACTCAGGACGATGCCCATATTTTTTGTACAACAGAGCAGATTGAGTCGCAGGTTATTGAAGTGGTCGATTTTGTTGACAAAATTATGAAAAGCTTTAATTTTGACTATAAGATGATGATCTCTACGAGACCATCAAAGGCAGTCGGCAGTGATGCCGTGTGGGAAGTTTCGACACAGGCTTTGAAAAATGCCATGGACTCCAATGGTCTGCCTTATGAGATCGATGAGGGCGGCGGTGCCTTTTACGGTCCTAAAATCGATATTAAAATTACCGATGCTATTGGACGTGAGTGGCAGTGTGGCACCATTCAGCTGGATTTTAACCTTCCGGAGCGATTCGCTTTGGAGTACAACGGGGAACATAACGACAAAATACGGCCGGTGATGATTCATCGTGCCATTTTAGGTTCATTTGAGCGTTTTATTGGTATATTAACAGAACACTATGCGGGGGAGTTTCCCATGTTCATTGCACCGACGCAAGTGGCTATTATTCCGATTGCGCCGACGCACAATGCTTATGCCGAACGATTGCGCAATATGCTGCTTGACATCGGTGCGGACTCGGAGATTTTTAGTAAGAACGAGAGCTTAAATAAACGTATTCGTACCGCAGAGAAAAGTCGTGTGCCCATGCTCATTGTCTTAGGCGATGATGAGGTGGCAAACCAAACGGTAGCTGTACGCGATCGTCGAACACGAGAGCAGTACAGTTTAGGTGAAACAGAGTTTTTAACCATGATTCAAGATAAAATGAAAGAGGTACATTTTTGAGTAAAAAAGATCAAGTCATTATGAATGATGACATTAGAGTCCCAGAGGTTCGTTGTAATGTTGATGGCGAGGAATCGCTAGGTGTTGTTTCCATAGACGAAGCAATGAATAAAGCCAACGAGATGGGGCTCGATCTTGTGTTGATCGCTCCCAACGCCAACCCCCCGGTTGCTAAAGTGATGGACTATGGCAAATTTAAATACCAGGAAGAGAAAAAACTTAAAGAGCAACGTAAGAATCAGACAAAAATTGAGATTAAAGAGATCAAGCTTTCGGTTAAAATTGCCGATAATGACATTGGCTATAAAGTCAAACATGCCCGGGAGTTTTTAGAATCAGGCAAACTCGTTAAGTTCCGTGTCTTTTTGCGTGGACGTGAAATGGCGCATCCCGAGGCCGCCAAAGCCGTACTGATGAAGGTCTGGCCCATGGTAGAAGATGTCGGACATATGGACAAGCCGCCAAAGTTTGAAGGGCGCTACTACAATATGTTGGTAACACCGCTAAAAGAAGAGAAGAAAAAATAAGATGCCCGGCACACTCGGTGCCGATAAAATACATGTAAATTTTTTTGTAATCGGTAAGGAATTTTGCTATAATGCGGGACCTCGAATTTCAGAGAATTATACGAAAGGAGTCCTACGATGCCTAAAATGAAATCGGTTAAAGGCGCAGTCAAGCGTTTTAAAGTCAAGAAAAATGGTTCTATTAAGCGCGGTACGGCAAACAGAAGTCATATCTTGACAAAACAAGATGCCAAAACACGTCGGGAGCAAAATCGCCCCAAAACGGTAGCCAAAGCTGACGAAAAAAATATTAAAGCCATGATTGCATAACGACACCATGTCTATTATCTCCACATAAAGTGGGCAAGTCCGTGTTAAACGGCACCTTAGCGCTGTAGCGTCAGGGGTAAAGAAAAGGAAAGAAATGCCAAGAGTTAAAACCGGGGTCGTCCGCAGACGTCGCCACAAAAAAATATTAAAGCTAGCAAAAGGTTTCTACAGCGGTAGACGAAAACATTTTCGAAAAGCAAAAGAGCAGATTGAGCGCAGTCTGGTTTATGCCTTCCGTGACAGAAAACAGAAAAAACGTGAATTTCGTAAACTCTGGATTATTCGTATTAATGCGGCGTGCCGTCTTAACGATATTAGCTATTCTCGTTTTATCAACGGATTGAAAAAATCCGGTATTGAACTTGACCGTAAAATTCTCGCCGATATGGCTATGAATGATGCCGCGGCATTTAGCACTGTGGTAGCACAAGCCAAAGCAGCTCTGTAGAGATTCAAATCTCTACAACTGTTTATTCTAAAATATATCCTTTATCTTCCAGACAGCGTAAACACTCCTCGTCTATTTTAGGTCGTGATGACTTTTCAATAGCCTTCATGTCATAATAGCGACACTCTCGAAAATCATTTTGTATCATCTCTTCACTGTGTCCCGCCGGACAGATAATGCCGTTAACCGTAATATTTTTAGAACTACAGCCACTATGCCACAAGAGAAGAAATGCAGATACCATCAGTGTCAGGCGTTTCATTCGCAACACTTTAAGCTATCGGTAAATAGATACTGATGGTCTTTGGGAAGGGCCTTGTATAACTGATGTGCCAGCTCCCGAATTTCCCACAGCGCAGCTTTGTCACTACGCAGGAGAATGAAATTTTGTAGGCTGCGGGCATTGCAGCTCCAGGTTAATTCTGTTTTATAGCTCTCCGGAAGGCAGTATTTTGCACGATCGTTAGAGATGCCGGCATGTAATACCTGACGCAGATTTTCCAAGGCTTTAATGCTCATTTCATCAACTAGCGCTATGTGGGTCAGCACCAGATATTTTGAAGCCCGTTTAAGGTCGCCGGGTGCAAACGGCTCTTCATCTTTGAGCTCCTTGAGGGTGTAGCGGGTGCTTTTAACGGAGAGTGATGCCATGCGATGGCGTGCGAGCTCCTGCAATAGTGCGCGACTTACGCCTTTAATGTAAAAATTGTACGCAAGATGTTCGAGTGTCGAGGCATGTTTGAACTTATTGCCGACTCTGTCGATGAGTTCGCGATCTTTGCTTCCACCGTTATCGCTTTTGTCGAAGCTCTGCCAACAGGTGCGTATGGCATTGGCGCAGACGACGAGCGGCGTGTAGTGATTGAGGGTTACGTTCATGTAATATCCTGTGAGTGGTTGTATCTATTATAGCAAAATTCTTTTGAAGATGACGATGTATGGAAGTGACAGCAGGCAAGAATGCATAAGAGCTTTTCTTGGCTCTTATGCCGGCTATGGAGATTACATAACAAAAACGTTAGGGACAATGAGTGGATATTTTTTCATTTTTCGGTAGATATGTTTACGTACCACTTGTCTTAAGTCGTTTTCCATTGCCTTGGGATTTTCAATATGTCCGGCTTTAAGATTGACCATAAAGTGCTCCAATACATCTTCCATCTCTTTGGCGAATGCTTTGTCCTGCTTGTCGGCAACCAGACCAAATGAGGTGACGCGAGGCTTGGAAATTAGATGGGAGTCGGCTTCACTGACTTGGGCGACAATCATGACAATGCCGTCATTGGCCATTTTTTGACGGTCAATGACAATATCATCTTCAATCTGATGATTGTTTTGATTGTCAATGTAGGTTTTTCCGGTTTTAACACTTTTAACTTTGCGCATAAATTTGGGTCCGACTTCAATACAGTCACCGTCTGTCATGAGCAAAATATTCCGTTCCGGAATGCCACATGCCATTCCAGTATCTTTATGTTTCATAATATGGTTGTACTCACCATGTACCGGTAAAAAGAATTTAGGGTTAGCCAGACGCAACAGCAGTTTCTGTTCCTCGATACTGGCATGACCGGATACATGTAAATCGCGGTCATTCGCTACTTTGGCGCCGGCACGCTGTAGGTGGTTGAGCATTCCTGAAATGGAACCTTCGTTGCCGGGAATCGCACGGGAAGAGAGAACAATCAGATCGGTTGGCTTGATCTTAATATGACGATGTTCTCCAATGGACATACGAAATAGTGCCGAATTGGGTTCCCCTTGAGATCCGGTAGTGACAATGAGTACATCTTTGTCGTTCATGCGGCTGACCTCATCGGCATCAACAAAAATGTTTTTGGGAAGCTTAATGTAATCATACTGCATGGTAACTTCCAGGTTTCGCTCCATAGAGCGTCCAATAACACATACTTTTCGTTTGTGTTTAATGCCATACTGAATAGCTTGATAGACACGATGTACGTTGGAGCTGAACGTGGAGAGAATGACCCGTCCTTCCGCCTTGGTAAACATACGATCAAGTGCGGGAGCAACAGTCAACTCACTGGGTGTTATCTCTTTGTTATAAGAGTTAGTTGAATCTGAGAGCATGCACAGTACCCCTTTTTCGCCATAGGCGGCAAAGCGGTGCAGATCAGCAGTGTAGCCGTCTATGGGGGTGTGATCGATTTTAAAGTCTCCGGTATGAATAATGGTACCGGCATCAGTCGTAATGGCAAGTGATGAGGAGTCCAGGATGGAGTGCGTCATATGCATCCACTCAATTTCAAAATCATTACCGATTTTATAGATCTTGCGTTTTTCAACCGGGTTAAAATAGCGTCGAAATTCTTTGAGATGATGTTCGTCAAATTTATTGCCGATCATGGCAAGCGGCAGGGGTGTGGCGTAGATGGGGAACTGCATCTCTTTGTAAAGGTAGGGCATGGCGCCAATATGATCTTCATGGGCATGGGTAATAATAACGGCGACAATTTTTTTGCGAATTTCCCGAACATAGGAAAAGTCCGGCACTAAAATATCGACACCATGCATCTCTTCATCGGGAAAACTCATACCCACATCAATTAAAATAGCTTCTTTCTCTGTTTCAAAAACAGTAATGTTGCCGCCGATTTCGCCCAAACCTCCTAAAGGGGTAATGCGAATTTTGGCATTGGAATTGAGGTCAAGTTTAAAATGGGGATTGAGTCGGTTTTTGTGAATCTCCTGATTTTTAACTACAAACTCTTTGAGTACCGAATCTACCGGAGCCGGAGCATTGCGTCGTCGGTTTTTATTGCCCCCTTTGCCGCTGTTTTGTCGGTTACGACTTTGTGAGTTACGGGAACGACTGTTTTTATTTTGCTGGGGTTTGCTCCCTTCCTTGTTCTCTTGTTTTGGTGCCGCCGCTTTTTTCGGGGCACTTTTGCCCGGTGTGGGTTGTTTCTCTTCTTGGTTCATCCAAACTCCTTGTTATATCATTGTATAGAGTTGGTGATAGTCATCGGTAGTTACCTGATGGGGTCGAATCGTTAGAGGGAGCTTCAGCATCTCAAAGGCGTCACGAACACGCGTTTTATCGTAGCGTGAGGCAAGGTTCTTCATCAAAGTTTTTCGCGGTTGCGTAAAGGCAATTTTGAGCATTGCTTCAAACGCTTCGCATCTGTGATAATGCTTTTTTTCAATAAGCAAGACCGCAGAATCCACTTTGGGCATGGGCTCAAAGGCAGAGGGTGGAACCGTAGTAACAATCGAGGCTGTTCCGACACTCTGTGCAATGACCCCTAAAGATCCAAACACTTTTTCGTTAGGCTGTGCCGCAAATTTTTGCGCCACCTCTTTTTGAACCATTACAAGCACATTTTGGCACATCGGATCTGCGAGGGCTTTCAAGATAATAGTCGTACCGATATAGTAAGGTAGATTGGCTACCAAATGGTACGGTTCATCTAAAAGTTCACTCTGCCAAGTTTCTAATACGTCGCCACAGCGTAGCTGTAACTGCTTGGTTGTGATCTTCTGTTCAAATTTTGCATTCAGGTGCTTGCAAAGATCCCGATCGACCTCAAAAGCAATAACGCTTCTGACATCAACTAAATAGTTAGTTAAATCACCTAAGCCAGGTCCAATCTCGACAACGACACGGTCGTCTGTGGGCATCGCTTGGATGATTTGATGCAAGACGCTCTCATCTTTCAAAAAGTTTTGACCAAACTGTTTTTTGGCTTTATGAGAAATCTGCATGGGCTATTCTACCCCAAAAGTGCTTAAGTGAATATTTGATGCAATTTGTGTGTTCTGAATTTTTGCACATCAAATTTACATGTAAATTTGAGAATAGACGTAGTGTTAAGTGAAGTTGCCCTATACTTCGTGAGAATTTATATGAGAGATATGGTATGGACTATTTTGCCAAACGCATTATTCCCTGTCTGGATGTTAAAGACGGACGGGTTGTCAAAGGGGTAAACTTTGTAGGCTTGCGCGATGCCGGTGACCCGGTAGAAGTGGCCAAGCGTTACAATGAAGAGGGCGCCGATGAGATTACGTTTTTAGACATTGGTGCTTCACACGAAGGCCGTGCTACTATTATCGACATGGTGGCACAGGTGGCACGTGAAGTTTTTATCCCGCTAACCGTGGGCGGCGGCATTCGCAAGCTTGAGGATATTTACGCACTGCTGAATGTTGGATGTGACAAAGTTAGTGTCAATTCGGCGGCTATTAAACGCCCCGAACTCATCAACGAAGGAGCCAAACGATTTGGCTCGCAGTGTATGGTTGTTGCTATTGATGTCAAGCAGACCGCAGGGCGTTACCATGTATATTTGAACGGGGGACGGGTCGATACGGGTATTGATGCCATTGCCTGGGCGCAGGAGGTGGCCGACCGGGGAGCCGGTGAAATTTTGCTAACTTCTATGGATGCAGACGGTACCAAAACCGGGTTTGATATGGCGATTACAAAGCACCTGAGTCGGATGTTGGGTATTCCTGTCATTGCCAGTGGCGGTGCCGGAACTATGGCACATATCAAAGAGGTATTTGAAGAGGGTGCCGATGCTGCCCTGGCCGCATCGATCTTTCATTATAAAGAGATTGATATTATGGACTTGAAGCACTATCTTCACCATCACAATATACCGGTACGACTATGATTATTTGCGCCGGAAACAGTGAAACATTCTCTTTTGCATCACCAATGGGGGTGGGACTGATTGAGACCAGTATTAACCTGACCCGTTTGTGTCTTTTTGACAAACCGGAGTTTCTGCTTTTTGTCGGAAGTGCCGGCAGCTACGGCGATCACCAGATACTTGATATTGTAGAATCCAAGACGGCAGCCAATATTGAGTTGGCATTTTTACAAAAAAAGGCCTACACCCCTCTTGAGAATGTTGTTTCGGCACAGATAGACGGTGTCAAGGATGTGATTGTCAACTCCTCAAATTACATCTCAACGGATTTTGCATTGGCCCGAAAGTTTTTAGCACTGGGGGTGGCTCTGGAGAATATGGAGTTTTTTGCCGTGTTAAAAGTGGCACAGGAGTTTCAGATTCCCGCCGGTGGTGTTTTTTGTGTGACCAATTTCTGCAACGAGACGGCTCATGAGGACTTTTTAACGTATCATGAAGAGGCAAAAGCAGCACTACAGTTACATGTTGTTGAGCGCATGAAAGCGTTACTGTCGTGAAGCCGACAATTTTGGACAAAACAAAAGCGGAATTATCGCAAGAGATATCGCCTTCATTTCGTGCCAAACAGATTTTTCAGTGGCTTTACACCCAGTACGTTGATGATTTTGATGCCATGAAAAATCTGCCGCAGACCATGCGTCACATGTTGTGCAATCGCTATGACCTGATGCCGTTAACCCTGTTGAAAAAAGAGCATTCGAGTGACGGAACCATCAAATAT
>QNZR01000232.1 GCA_003978475.1 Sulfurimonas sp. | reverse complement strand
TTGTGTTAGCGGCAGACGTGCTACGCCTCCGGAAGACGTTGGCGGTTTTGGCGGTTACGAACATTTTCTTGAAGCCATTGAAGATGATGAACATCCTGAACATGACAAATACCTTGATTGGCTGGGTGGTTATTTTGACAGTGAAGCATTTAGCCGTAAAGAGATCAATCAAAATATTAGAGCATATACTCTGGGACATCTCGATATAAATATTATGAATATGGAGTGGTAACACCTATTCAGACAGAAGACATTCAATGCTTCTAGTTAAAACAAAGAATAAGTGAGCAAAACAGATGAGAAATAATGCAATCTTCGATACAATGGCACTATGAATCACACTATTGACATCGGAACCGTAAATACCTTACGAGTTGAGCGAGAGACCGACCCCGGTCTCTTTTTAAAAGCAGCAAATGACGACGAAGTGCTTCTGCCCAATCAGTATGTCACTCATACCATGCACATCGGCGACCTACTCGATGTTTTTGTCTACACCGACTCCGAAGATCGACCGGTTGCAAGCACCGAGCGACCTTATGCCATGCGCGGCGAGTTTGGTTTTTTTGAGGTACTGGACATCACCAGTTTTGGAGCTTTTGTTAACTGGGGGCTGCCCAAAGATCTTTTTGTACCGCGCACCAAACAAAAAACGCCCTTTAAAATAGGTGAAAAACGTCTGTTGCATGTTGACCTGGATGAGCAGACCCATCGACTCATCGGTGTTGAAAAAATCCAGAACTATCTATCTCCCGCTCCCAAGACACTTCAACCCAACGATGTCGTTTCAGCACTGGTGTTTGCCGTCACACCGCTTGGCTACAAAGTTATTGTCAATCATACCTATGAGGGGCTCATC
This sequence comes from Sulfurimonas sp., assembly GCA_003978475.1. Taxonomy (GTDB): domain Bacteria; phylum Campylobacterota; class Campylobacteria; order Campylobacterales; family Sulfurimonadaceae; genus QNZR01. The sequence continues at coordinate 21,995 of QNZR01000232.1, read as the reverse complement.
TATAAAAATGAGGTCTTTGAACCCATTAAAACGGGAGATCTCAAATCTGCTTTTATTAAATTGCGCCGCCATGACGGCAAACTTGACATCTCTTTGCAGCGCATCGGCACATCATCGGGTGAAGATGCGGAACAAATACGTCGTCTTCTTCACGAGCATCACGGCAAAATGCCCTACAACTACAAAAGTAATGCCAATGACATAAGCCGCATCTTTCACCTGAGCAAAAAACGTTTTAAACGGGCGCTGACCGCCCTGCAAGAAGCCGGAGACATTGAGATTAAAGAGAGCGGTATTTACACCAAGGAGTGAGTGTGGCGAAGAAAAAAAAGAGCATTGAGTACTCTCATGAACAGGTACTTTTTAACATAGACACCCAAGAGTACAAACTCATACGCTTTCACCCGGATACGATGAGTGTTGATGTCAAGGTGATTAATGATGCTACAAAAAAAGGAGTGCTCAACATTGGTTTTGCCGAACTGCCTCGAGCAATCAAACAGAAACTCAAACCCCAAAAATAGAAAATGCTTTTTTACATGTAAATTACATGTAAAAAAACTACTTGTACCGGTAAGTAATTCTGCCTTTGTCAAGGCTGTAGGGTGTCAACTCTACCTTGACCGTATCGCCCGGTAAAATTTTAATGTAGTGCATACGCATTTTACCTGCAATATGACATAAAATTACGTGGGTATTTTCCAACTCCACACGAAATGTTGCATTGGGTAATGCTTCAATAATTTTGCCGTCCACTTCAATGACATCATCTTTAGCCATGTATCTATCCTTTCTAAAATTTATCTCATACTTGAGACAATATCTCAGCCTTACCGTTGATTACTGCAACAGTATGCTCATAATGTGAACCGCGTAAACCATCGGCACTCACAACATCCCACTTGTTTTCCAAGATTTTATGGGTTCCGTCTTTTTGACAAATCATCGGTTCCAGACAAAACACCATACCATTTTTAATTTTGGGGCCTGCTTTAGGGTTTTTCCCTTCCAGATAGTTGGGAATTTCAGGCTCTTCATGAGGCTTTTTCCCAATACCGTGACCACAAAATCCACGAAGCGGTACAAAACCACGCGCCTCAATAAACTGCTCTAATGTATGGGAGAGCTCTTTAAAACGCAGCCCTTCCCGAATGGTCTCTATGGCATGATAGAGAGTATCTTTAGAGCAGGCAATAAGCGCCTCATCGTCTTTGCTGATACTGCCGACACCGACCGTAACGGCAGCGTCACCAAAGTAACCCTCATACTCCGTACCAATGTCAAATCCGACAATATCACCCTCCTGCAACGCATAATCCGTAGGAATACCATGAATAATCACCTCATTTAAAGAGCAGCAGACACTGTTAGGAAAGCCGTACAAGCCTTTAAACGAAGGCTTGGCACCCTGAGCGAGAATGTACGCTTCTGCCATAGCATCAAGCTCTTTGAGTGTTATACCGATTTGAGTGTTGTCTTTGAGGAGCTGAAGGGCGCCGGCAACAATTTTGTTAGCGGCGCGAAGTGTTTCTATTTCTTGAGGTTTGCGAAGCGCAATCGCCATCTTTACAGACCAACCGCGCTAATCGTTTGATACTTACTCATATAAATCTGAGCCTCAATTTTTCGCATAGTATCGAGTGCGACCTGAACGACAATAAGTACTGCCGTACCGCCAAAAAAGAAAGGAACGCCCACTCCTTTAATGATCATGAACGGTAAGGTTGCTACCAGACCCAAATAGATCGCACCGGTAATGGTGAGACGTGATGCTGTCTCATTTAAAAACTCACTGGTGGAGTTTCCGGGACGCACACCGGGAATAAACCCGCCCTGACGCTTGAGGTTGTCGGCAATATCTTTAGCATTAAAAGTAATCGAAGCATAGAAAAATGCAAAAAACACAACAAACAAAAAGGTCAGGAAGTTGAAAAAATACCCATTGGGGCTCAGTACATCGGCGATGGATTGAATCATTGGGTTGGTACTGCTAGAGAGTACCGTCATAGGGAACATTAAAATTGCCGAAGCGAAAATAACCGGAATAACACCCGAAAGATTCACTTTGACAGGAATGTAGTTCATAACCCGCTTGTTTTGATTTTGCATCATTGTCTTTTTTGCGTAGGTCACCGGTATGCGGCGTTCTCCCAATTCGACATAGATAATAATAAACACCGTCACTAAAATCAGTGCAATAATAAACAGCAGGGTTAAAAAGCTCATGGCACCGGTATTGATCATGGTTATACTTTGACCAATGGCACTCGGAATAGCGGAAACAATACCCGCAAAGATAATGAGTGAAATACCATTACCGACACCGCTTTGAGTAATCATTTCACCAATCCACATCAGCAACATGGTACCGGCTAACATCGATACCGCTGCAAGCAGAATAAAAGTGTTGTGATCTACTAAAATAGCACTGGTACCGTCTTGTCCGGTAAGACTTTGCAGCCCAATACTGACGCCCACTGCCTGAACCAGCGTAATAGCAATGGTGGCATAACGGATAATCTGCATATATTTCTGCATGCCGTCACGCTCTTTTTTCATCTGACCCAGTGCCGGAAACGTAGCAGCTAAAAGTTCCATAATAATCGAAGCGGTAATATAAGGCATAATACCAAGAGAGATAATAGAGAGGCGCTCAACAGCATTACCACTGAACATATTCATGAGCCCAAGGGCATCATTGGCATGCGTGTCAAAAAATGACGCAATAATGGATGCATCGACTCCCGGTACCGGCACGTATGCCAGTAGTCGGTAGAGGAAAAGAAAGCCAACTGTAATTAAAATCTTATTTACAAGTTGCTGATTCACAATTAATTTCCTGTGGTTGTAACGTTATCGTCTTTAATTTTTGAAGCAAGGTCTTTAGCTGCTGCTCCAATAAGTTTAACACGAGTTACAGATTTATTGAGTTTGTGGACACCGCGAATGGACTCCATTGTGATCTCCTCTAACTCTGCTACGACTTTGATTTTCTCAACATTAATAACATAAGGCTTAATATTGCGAGAGAAAAAACCGATTTTCGGAAGGCGCTTGGCAAGTTGCATCTGCCCACCCTCAAAGTTTCGCTTGCGCTTGTAACCGGTTCGGGATTTCTGACCGTTTTGTCCGCGAGCGGCTGTTTTACCCCAACCGCTGCCCTGTCCACGACCCACACGTTTGCGTGAGTGCGTTGAACCTTCTGCCGGAGTTAAATTTTCTAGTGCCATCATCTATCCTTTCAGACTTGCAAGTGCTTCAACTGTCGCACGTACAACCGTATTGGGGTTATTTGAACCCAAAGATTTGGTTAAGATATCTTGAACACCTGCAAGCTCGAGAACCGGGCGCATGGCGCCGCCGGAGATAATTCCCGTACCTTCAGACGCCGGTTTTAAAAGAACGCGACTGGCATTATATTTGTACTCAATATCATGAGAAATCGTTGTCCCTTTAATTTTGACGGTTGTCAAGTTGCTAAAGGCATCCTCTACTGCTTTTTTAATCGCATCGGGAACCTCTTTTGCCTTACCGGTACCGTAACCCACGGTACCGTTTTTATCACCTACAACAACGAGTGCCGTAAAACGGAAACGACGCCCGCCTTTAACAACTTTCGTAACACGACCGATGTTTACGATCGATTCTTCAAAGTCTTCTTTGTTAATTTCCATCATCGATCCTTAAAACTTAATTTCATTGGCACGCAACGCTTCTGCAAATGCAGCAACGACGCCGTGATATTGGTAACCGTTACGATCGAAATAGATCGCTTCAATACCGGCACCTTTAAGTGTTGCCGCGAAAGCTTCACCCAATTTGGCGGCATCGGCCCGATTGGCTTTCAGACCCAATACTTTGGAGCTGATCGCGGCAACGGTGTGGTTAGCGGTATCATCAATCGCCTGAGCACTCAAATAGCGGTTTGAACGATAGATAGACACCCGTGGTTGTGATGACGTACCACTGATATGCTTACGGATACGACGTTTACGCTGAATGCGACGAGCCACTTTGGCTTTTAAATTTTTTGCTGTCATCTTATCCCCTATTTACCGGCAGTTTTACCGGCTTTACGCACGATATGCTCATCTAGATATTTTACACCTTTACCCTTGTACGGCTCCGGTGGACGGAATGCCCGAATCTCGGCTGCAGCTTGACCGACGACCTGATTGTCAATCCCTTTTAGGGTAATGACATTCTTCTCAACGGATGCTTCAAGCCCTTCTGGAAGCGGATAGTCAATATCATGAGAGTGTCCCAACTGCAAATTAAGTACTTTGCCTTTAACCGCAGCACGATAACCGACACCGTTAATCTCCAACTGCTTTGTATACCCTGTCATCAAGCCGGTAATAATATTAGCCGCCAGTGCACGGTAGGTTCCCCAAAATGCTCTGTCCTGCTTGGCATCAGAGTTTGCAGAGAAGGTCAACGTATGGTCTTCAAAGGTAATGCCGACATGACCTTTGGTATCTAACGTGCGTGTATGTTTACCTTTTTCAAAAGTAATAATCGCGCCTTCAACACTGAGTTTAATGTCCGATGGAACTGAAATAGGTTTTTTACCAATACGACTCATAATCTATCTCCTTACCATACTGTACACAAGACTTCACCGCCAACGCCAAGCTCATAGGCTTTATCGTTAGGCAGCACACCTTGTGATGTTGAAACAATAATTGTACCGTAACCATTTTTAAAACGTTTGACGTCATCTTTGCCTTTATAGACACGACGTCCTGGCTTCGAGACACGCTTCATTTCGTTAATGACCGTACGACCGTTATCATCATATTTTAATACGACATTGATGGTCTTTTTATTACCATCTTCAATAACATTAAAACTCTCAATATACCCTTTGTCAGCTAAAATACCGACCACTGCCTCTACCGATTTTGAATGTAGCAGTGTTGTTACATCCAATTTACGCATTGCAGCATTACGAATACGCGTTAACGAATCCGAAATTAAATCATTTATCATCTTTTTTCCTTGCTCATAGCTAGAAGTTTCGCGTTGCTTACCAACTCGACTTTCTAACACCTGGGATTAACCCCTCATTTGCCATTTTTCTAAAACAGATACGACATATTCCAAAATCGCGAAGAACCGAGTGTGGACGACCGCAGATCTGACATCGTGTATACCCGCGTACTTTAAATTTTGGAGTACGCGCCGCTTTTGCAATCATTGACTTCTTAGCCATCTTCTCTTCCTTTTGTAAATGGTACGCCTAACGCCTCAAGAAGAGTCAAACCTTCTTTATCGGAATTGGTTGTCGTGACAATCGTAATGTTCATACCATGAATCTGCATAATAGAGTCATACGATACCTCAGGGAAGATCAGCTGCTCTGTTAAACCGAAGTTGTAATTACCCCGACCGTCAAAACCGTTACGTGGAATACCGCGGAAATCTTTAACCCGTGGTAACGCAATAGCGATAAGGCGATCCATGAATTCATACATTTTATCGCCGCGTAACGTTACTTTAACACCAACGGGCATACCTTCACGTACTTTAAATCCTGCCACCGATTTTTTTGCAATGACAACGGTTGCATGTTGTCCCGCAATCGTACTGATAGTCTCTTGAATGTTCTGAATCAGTTTATTGTCTTTCATAGCAAAACCGGCACCCACACTAATAGTCACTTTCTCAAGTGCGGGGATCTGCATGACATTTTTAATGCCCAAAGACTCCTGAATCTGAGGCTTTAGTGTTATATATTTTTCTTTTAATCGTGCCATAAATTATGCCTCCACTTTACGTACATTTGAAACATCAATCGGCATTTCTTTGTTTGCAAACCCACCTTTTGGGTTTTCTTCAGTCGGTTTTATTGCTTTTTTTGCAATTTTACACCCCTGAACAATGACCTTGTTTCTCTTTGGCATGACGGCAATGACTTCTGCTTTCGTACCCTTGTCGTCGCCGGCAATAATCTCGACGGTATCGCCTTTTTTAAAATTAAACTTTGCCATTACACCACCTCCGGAGCTAGTGATACAATTTTCATGAAACCGGCATAACGTACTTCACGACCGACCGGACCGAAAATACGGGTACCGATTGGCTCACGTTTTGCATCAAGAATCACCGCGGCATTGTCATCAAAACGGATCAAAGAACCGTTTTCACGCTGTACTTCTTTATGTGTACGCACAACCACTGCTTTGACAACCTGACCTTTTTTGACCTTGCCGGTAGGAATAGCTTTTTTAACTGAAGCCACAATCACGTCACCGACAGAAGCATAACGACGTTTTGAACCGCCCAATACTTTGATGCACATGATCTCTTTGGCACCCGTATTATCTGCAACATTTAAACGTGTAAAACTCTGGATCATGACTGAGCCCCTTTTAGCACATTCTTAAGTCGAAACGACTTGGTTTTAGATAATGGGCGACACTCGACTGCAACAATCTCATCGCCAACTTTTAACTCATTGCGCTCATCATGTACCAGGTACTTTTTAAAGCGCTTTACAACTTTATGGTAACGCGGATGCATTACGCGACGCTCAACAACAATAGATGCTGTCTTATCGCCTGAAATCTTCACTACATTACCTTGGATTTCACGTTTATGTGTCATCAACCGCCCCTTACTTAGCAGCGCTTAGCGCTGTATTAATGCGTGCAATGGTCTTTTTAACATCACGAAGCTCGCTCGTGTTTGTTAATTGCATCATCTTTTGTTTGATTTTCAAAGTGAAAAGTTCTGTCTTTTTCTCTTTGAGCATGCCTTGAAGGTCTGCTACGCTTTTATCTGTCAAATCAGAATATTTCATTGCTCATCTCCTGTGTGACAATTTTCGTTTTAAACGGCAGCTTATGCATTGCCAAGGTTAACGCTTCACGCGCCAGCGCCTCAGGAACACCGCCCATTTCAAAAATAATTCGTCCCGGCTTCACATTCATCACCCACTTTTCAACAGGACCTTTACCTTTACCCATACGAGTTTCAAGCGGTTTTGCTGTTAAGGGTTTCGCAGGAAATACACGAATCCAGATCTTGCCCTGACGTTTAATATGACGTGTTGACGTAATACGCGCTGCCTCAATTTGACGGGATGAAATACGACCGGCCTCGGTCGCTTTTAGCGCAATATCACCAAAGGCGATGGTATGACCGCTACGTGCTTTACCACGATTACGACCTTTCATCATTTTACGATATTTTGTTCTTTTTGGCATTAACATGATTATTCAGCCTTTCCGCTAGTCTCGCGTCGAGGAGCACGTTTACTACGACGCTCTGATTTCTCTTCTTTTACCTCGGCAGGAACCCCTTTGGCAAGCACTTCACCTTTAAAGATCCATACTTTAACACCGATGATTCCGTAAGTAGTCTGTGCCTCGGCAAAACCGTAGTCAATTTTGGCACGAAGTGTATGAAGAGGAACGCGTCCCTCCAAATACCACTCGGTACGTGCCATCTCTGCACCGCCGAGACGACCGGCAACAGCAACTTTAATACCTTTGGCTCCGGAGCGCTGCGCGCCCTGCATCACCTTCTTCATAGCACGGCGAAATGCAATACGACGCTCTAGCTGTGTCGCGACGTTTTCTGCAACCAGCTGTGCTGATGCCTGTGCTCGCTTCTCTTCTTTGATATTGACAGAGATATCTTTACCGATAAGAGATTTTAACTTGTTTTTCAACTTCTCAATGTCAGCACCTTTTTTACCGATGATAACACCCGGACGTGCGGCAACAATAGTCACACGAAGACGCTTGACCGTACGCTCAATGATGATGTTTGCCACACCAGCATAGTAGAGCTCTTTCTTTAAGAATGTACGGATTTTGTGATCTTCGCCTAAATTCGCCGGTGCATTTTTAAAATTTGGATACCAGCGGCTCTCCCAGTTACGGTTGATACCAAGACGAAGACCAATAGGATTAACTTTATGACCCATAATTATTTGCCCTCTACTTCTACTAAAATATGTGCTGTTGGTTTACGAATTCCTGATGCCATACCACGAGCACGTGGACGGAAACGCTTAAGAACCGGACCATTGTCAACACGACATGATGTAATGACACAATCTTCTGCTTCTTCACCGCTGTTAGCTACCGCAGATGCAACAACTTTAGCGATAATTTTAGCCGCTTTGTTCGGAGTGAATTCTAAAGCTGCCAACGCCTCTTCGGCATTCATACCCTGAATTTCGCGTGCTATAAGACGTGATTTGATCGGTGATACACGGATAAACTTCAATAATGCTCTCGCCATGATTACCCTACCTTCTTCTGAACCGAGCCTTTGTGACCCTTGAACGTACGTGTTGGTGCGAACTCACCAAGCTTATAGCCAATATGATTCTCGGTAATATATACCGGAACAAACTGGCGACCATTATGAACATTTAACGTCAAACCGATCATCTCAGGGAGAATTGTCGAACGACGAGACCATGTTTTAATTGGCTTTTTGTTATTTTCCTCTTTCGCTTTGAGTACTTTTTTCATTAAGTGATCATCGACGAATGGACCTTTTTTTACTGAACGAGCCATATTAACCTACCCTTTTAGCATTTGGTTTACGACGTGTAATAATAAGTTTGTCACTTGCTTTTTTACGACGCGTTTTCGCACCCTTAGTCGGTTTACCCCATGGAGTAACTGGATGACGACCTGAGTTTGTTTTACCTTCACCACCACCATGCGGGTGATCAATAGGGTTCATTGCTGAACCACGGGTCTGTGGACGAATCCCCAGGTGACGCTGGCGACCGGCTTTAGCAATGACAATATTACCAAACTCTTCATTTCCAACCGTACCGATCGTTGCCATACACTCACCAAGAATGTAACGCATTTCTGATGACGGAAGACGCAAGGAAACATATTTACCCTCACGACCCATGATCTGAGCACTTCCGCCGGCAGAACGAACCATTTGTCCGCCTTTACCCGGTTTGAGTTCGATATTGTGTATCAGGGTACCTATGGGAATATTTTTGATTTTCATCGCATTACCCGATTTGATATCGAGTCCCGATTCTGCCGATTCAATCGTATCGCCGACACTCAGGCCCTTCGGCTGAAGAATGTAACGTTTTTCACCGTCGGCATACGCAATCAGAGCAATACGACAGTTACGGTATGGATCGTATTCTATCGTTGAAACGGTACCGGGAATATTGAATTTATTACGTTTAAAATCAATAATGCGATACAGTTTTTTTGCGCCTGCTTGTTTGTGACGTGATGTGATACGACCGTGGTTGTTCCGACCTGCATGCGTAGGAAGTTTAACCAGAAGGGATCGTACCGATGCTTTTGCTGTAATATCCGAGCTGTCAACGTTGGTATAGAAACGACGACTCGGTGTTATTGGTCTGTATATTTTAATCGCCATAATTACACCGCCAAACTTTCAATTTGTGCACCCTCAGGTAATTTGACATAAAACTTTTTAAAATTGTTTTGTCTACCTGCAACACCGCGAAAACGTTTTACTTTTCCCGTCTGGTTTAGTGAGTTAATACGTGTTGGAACAATACCAAAATACTCACGAAACACCTCTTTAAGACCGGTTTTTGTCATACGGGGAGAGGTCTGCACAACGACGACACCCTCTTCCTGAAGACCCAGAGTCTTTTCTGTATAGATAATTGATTTAATATCTGTAATATCTGCCATTACTTAGCCTCGCTTACAAGATTTTCCCATACAGCTTTTTCCATCACGACGGAGCGATAGGTTGCTGCTAAGAATGCATTTAATTCGTTCTCTTCAATCAAATAGGTTTTTTGAATATTACGAAATGCCAAAAATGTCTTTTCATCAATAATAGATTTAACAAATAGAGCATCGCGGGTACCGATTTTCTCAAACAGAGCCTTGGCATCTTTTGTTTTGCCCGAAGCAACTTCAATACTCTCAACAATAAAGAGTTTTCCGTCCCTGGCTAAAGCGTCCAATGCAAACTTAAGGGCAAGCTTTTTCTGCTTTTTGTTGACCTTTTGATCGTAGTTACGATTGGCACGAGGACCAAAGGCAACACCGCCGCCTACCCAGATAGGGGAACGTGTTGAACCGGCACGAGCGCCGCCACGTCCTTTTTGAGCAAATGGTTTTCTACCGCCACCGCTAACATCGGCACGACTTTTTGTCGATGCACTGTTAGCACGAATGCCTGCCTGATACGACTTGACGTACAGGTAGAGATTGTGCGGATTAATATCCGAAAAACTTTCCGGCAGTGCTAGCTCAGATGCTTTCTCAAAATTTTCATTTAATACAATTGCGCTCATTATTTAACAACCTTTACACGACCTAGTGCACCGTTTGGACCCGAAATGGATCCGGCAACCGCCAATACACCGTTTTCTGCGTCAAAAGAGATAATTTTGTTCTTGACAGTCACCTGTTCGTTACCGTATTGACCCGCCATTTTCTTGCCTTTCATAACGCGACCCGGCCATTCTGCATTACCGATAGAACCGGTACGACGACCAAATCGGTGACCGTGAGATGCAGGACCACCGCCGAAGTTCCAGCGCTTTACCGGACCCGAAAACCCGCGACCTTTCGTATTGAAAGTACTTTTCACTACGCTAGCTTCACCTAAGGGAGCGGTGTCTAAATCACCCGATTCGGTATTGGCGACACGCATGGTTGCAAAACGATTGAACTCGGCAGAAAGATGGTATTTCTTCTGCTGTCCTTCTATGGTTTTGTTAAATTTTTTACCGCGACTGTACGCTACAATTGCCGTACCATCATTCACTTCACACACTTTAACATCTACTACTTTGAGCAGGGTTACAGGAGTACTCGGTACGCTAATCGTACGTGTCATACCAATTTTTTCAACAATATATTCCACTGTTTACTCCTAGTTGTCCATAGAGCGGACTTCTACATCCACTTCCGGCGCTAAATCTAATTTCATTAATGAATCAACAGTATCCGGGGTTGCCGATACGATGTCAATTAAACGTGCATGCATACGAATTTCAAATTGCTCACGAGAATCTTTGTTAACGTGAACCGACTTTAAAACCGTATATTTACGAATTTTAGTTGGTAAAGGGATCGGCCCGCGAATTTCCGCACCGGTACGCTTTACAGCTTCAACAATAGATGCTACGGAACGATCGAGTACACGATGATCGTAAGCTCTAAGTTTTAAACGAATTTTTTCCATACTTTTTTCCTTATAAAGAACTCGTTAGATCACTGCCTAACTATAAAAGGGAGCGGAATTATAGCTAAGAAAAGCATAAGATTCAAGGTTTTTAGGGGTAAAAATAGATTTTTCATTTATTTTATTTCCTTTTAATAAGGAAATGATAATATTGTAAAAATCTTTTGAGGAGTCCCGATGGAGATCCTGCTCGATGAATATTACAAACAAAATTTACATGTAAACGGTTACGTAGAACGCAAAGTACAGCTCGATCAACGCAGTTGTCAGATCTGCGGTGTGAGTCTTTCTGGGAAAACCACCCTGCTTAAACAATACCTGCTGACATGTAAAAAACTCTCCTATATCTACATTGACTGCCGCGATATTCGCATTGATGTCGCAATGTTCAACCGTCTATTGCCACGCTATTGCCACAATAAGAGTATTGACATTGTCGCGCTTGACAACTACCACAATGCCCTGACGCTGCCTCCGGTTGCGCAGCTACTGCTGACGACCGAAGCTCCCGTGGCAGATCTTGACCTGCCCTGCGTTACCCTTATGCCTCTGGATTACGAGGAATTTTTGGCTTATGAAATGAAGTACGACTCCACCGCTTTGAACCATTTTTTGCAACTTGGCGGTCTGCCCGTCATGCAGACGCTTCCCAGTGATCAGCGTCATCTCTACCTCCAACAGACACTACAGCACCGTCTAAGTGCCATAGAGTTTGCCGTGCTTCTGTTTATTGCCAGAAGCCCGACACTCAAACTCTCGACCTTTGCCATATATGAAAAATTAAAAACCGAACGGAAGTTGTCGAAAGACCTTCTTTACAAAAGCGTGGTATCCCTCAAACAAAAACGCTACGTATTTCATGTCAAAAAATTTCATCATGATCGTGCCGTTGCCAAAAGCTATCTCTGCGATATTGCACTTAAAAATGCCCTGACACATCAAAAAAACTTTCGTCTGCTTTTTGAGAACCTCATCTTCTTGGAACTTCACAAACGGGGTCGCAGCGTCTACTATAGCGACAAGGTCGATTTTTACATTCCCTCTCAGCGGCGCATTGTCCTGTGCATGCCTTTTGCCAACGAAGAAGTCTTGTTTAAAACGGTAGAACCGATTGAAGAGTTTATGATTACCCAGGGCGTCACACATGTTAAAGTCGTGACCATGAGTTCTTCTGCAACACTGCAACACCCTTTTGTCGATGTTGAGATGCTTCCCTTTAGCGAATGGGCCATCATTGAAGGCGAATAATCGTTTTTACGCGAACATATCCAGTCGTGCCTCAAGTTCACTAAACACCTCTGCACGCTCCTGTGGATTAGGGTGAATCATCTTATAGATCACCTCAGAGAGGTTCTCGTCAATAGAGATATCGAGCTCATGAGGTGGCTTCAGCGACTCTTTAAGCGTAGGTGCAAAATAGGTATAGCTGCTGTAAGGCTCCGTACCCAGAAGTATGTAGTACAAATGCCGCCCCCAATCCAAAATCTCAAATTCTTCTATTTTTCCGGTGCCTGCTTTAGGGGAAAAACCAAAATCCAGAGCAATATTTTTCATACGAACATAGGCTAAAAGCTTCATCATAAATCCAATTCCCGCTCGTGTATACTGACTGAGAACTCTGTCATGAAACTTCTCAAAACTCTCCTGGGGATTTTTAAGGCGACGGTATTCGCACATTAATGACGCAACATAATACTTCGCACGAATCAACGGCACCGATTTCATCACGGTATGCCCCTCTTCTCCTTCACCGGTAAGCTTACCGCCAATGCTAATGTGGACTCCGGGTACCGTCTGTGCATTCTCTTTTGCCTTGCACCCTTCAAATCCGATATCACCCACACCATGAATACCGCACCCTTTAACACATGCCGACCAGTACATCCGAATACGCCCTTCTTCCAGCGGTACCGCCTGAATTAAATATTCTGACATTTCTATGGCATCGGACTTACCGGCAATCACACCATAGGGGCAATGCGCCGTTCCGGCACATGCTACGAGATGGTTGAAATAGGGAGAATGAATATTTTTATAGGTTTGAAAAAAAGGCTCTTTCAAAGCATCTTCAAGCTTCTGCGGCACGACCCCCATCACATACAGACTCTGCTCCACATCCAAACGCAGTTCTCCGGTACCGTAGGTAGCAGCAATATCTGCTGCTTCAAGCAAGGCACTGCCGCTGAAGATACCTGAAGGCACCACGGCATGTAGCGCCAATGTACCGTCTTTAAGCTGCACACGTCCCTGATCCGGATCCGTATTGTCCATCTGCGTCAAGGTTTCACCGGCCGTAGCAAAAGCAATACCGGCATGCATGCAGATCGCTTTGCGTATGGTCTCCATACCCACGGCTTCAATGAGAAAGTAGAGTCGGTTTTTATTGCGGTTGTCACGAAAACCAAAATCCCGAAACAGCGTCATAAGCGATCCGTACATTGCCACAACTTCTGCCTCATCTTTTAAAAAGATATTGGCACTTTTAGCTATCTGTCCCACCTTACCGCCCAAGTAGAGATTGTACCCGTAACGTCCCTCTTTTTGTGCCAATACCAAGGCACAGTCCTGACCAAAAACATTGGAGCGGTTGGCAAAAGAGCCGGTAATGCCGGTATTGAACTTGCGCGGCAGCACGCTGATCCACTCGTAATGATGTAAAAAAAGCGATTGCAGCTTAAGCAGTAATGACTGCGAGGGCAGAACATTATCAAATGCCATTCCATCTAAAGGGTCATTTAGAATATTGCGAAAATTATCGACCCCGGTCTGATAGCTTGAGATACCCACGGCATCAAGTTTGGCAAAAATTTCCGGAATATCTTCAATGGCAATATAACGCAATTCCACCTGCATCCGTGTGGTAATATCAATATAGTCCTGACCAAATTCACGGGCTATCTCACCTAGCACTACGGCCTGAGCATGAGTGAGTTGTCCGCCGGGAATGCGTACACGAATCATAAACTGCCTGGGTGTTGCCTCGCGATCAAATATGCCAAAACATTTTAAAAAATAACCCAGATCTTCCGCCGCTATAGCGTCATACCCCTGTGCCGCATACTGCTCCAACAGGGCAAATGCCTCCTGGGGCGTTTTGAGTACTTTGGTCTTTTCAATCTTGTTCTGTTTCTTATTTCGTGCATCAAACGCTTGTTGCAGTGCGTTCATAGTCGGTTCCTCGATATGGCTTCATTGGTGCAATCATACTATTTAATAGGCATATAATTAGCAGTGTTCTGCTTATTTATTAAGCAAATTAGGCATCAAAATCTACTGGCGGGACTTCGCGCTGTGTTGCCAGCTCCAGAGTAAAATAGTCATATTTTTCAAAGCCGTATGCTTTGGCAATAAGATTGGTCGGATACGCTTCAACCAGTGTATTGTAGCGTGCCACATTGTCATTAAGCCGATTACGCGCCTCCATAATATCCCGCTCAATATCCGAAAGACTTTGCTGTAGTGCCAAAAAGTTATCACTGGCTTTGAGTTCCGGGTAGTTCTCTACCAGTGCCAAAATACCGCCAAGGGAGCGGCTGAGTTCACTCTCTTCGGCACTTCGCTGTACCACATTGTCAACTCCGGAGTGAAAATTTCGAGATGTTTTTTCAAAAACTTCCGCTTCATGCTGTTGGTACTGTGATACCACCTTAAGCAGATTGGGAATAAGGTTAAAACGGCGCTTAAGCGCCACGTCAATATGGCTCCATGACGCTTCAATACGGTTTTTGTATTTAATAAACTTGTTGTAATTGATAACAAAAATCATCACGACAATAATAATAACAAAGATGAATGGGACAAACTGTTCTGCCATCGTCACGCTCCTGTACGTTATGCGGAAAGATTATAGCATTTAAGCGATGAAAAAAAATACCGTTTTGCAAGCGTTACGCTTTGGTATATGAGGCGACCTGCTTTTTTGCCATTACTGCAAAGCTGTTTTTGTCATCCTCATTGGCAAAAGCATGTGTGGGAAAAAAAAGAAAGGTCTCATCGGCATAGATTAAAAAACCTTTCTCCACAGAGACAATATGTTTCACCTGATCCCAAGAAATTGTCATCGCTTCTAAATGCAACCCCGATTCATCTGCAGCAATATGAAAAGGCTGGTCTTTCATTGGCGATTTTTCAAATTGTCGTAACAACAATAACTGACGCACCTTCCATCGAAATGCGTACCAGTAGATGACTAAAAATGTCGATATTACCAAAAGCCCTACCGCCCCTTTTTTCATAGCGGCAACAACCCCAAATTGTGTCATAGCAATAAAAACCCACCCTAAAAATCGTTTTGGCGAATGTTTCATTTCGTAGTTGTATGCTATCTGGGATGCCTCCAAAAAGGTCTCTCGGTTCCATGTGTACGACAGAAGCACCTTAGACATGTTCATCACACTCTGTTATGATTAATTCCGACTTGCTAATGCATCGCTCCGCCTCAAGTTCTTCGATGAGCTTGAGTGTCTGCATATATTTTTCATCAAAAATCTTGCTGTTGGCTTCAAATTTTTTCTTCTCTTTTTTAGCATACTGCCATGCCACTACAATGGAAAGGGCAAAGACCCCGTAAATCCACCACTGCCACTCTTTTAAATCGAGCAATACTATAAAATATTGCACCGAAAACAGTACAAAAAACTCGACAGAAAAGATAATCACCAACGTCGAACTTTGTTCAAAATCAAGTGTATACTTTTCAATATCGCGCAAAAGATCTAAATTGGCATTAACCTGTTGGGCCTTTTGCCTGCACGGCTCTTGTAAATTCTCAAGAGGAATGTTTTTTACATGTATATTACTTAAATTGTACTCTACATTAGTCTGCTTGTAATCTTCAAGAATTTGAGGATGTGTACTCATAATCTCCAAAATATCATCGTCACTAACCCGGTTTTTTCCGGCAAGCTTTTGGACATCCTGTAAAATAAGGTCGTAAAGACCGACCGTTTTAATTTCTGTTGCCACACGCTGTAAATAGATCACACTAACTACCTTGGTAAGAGTTGTATTTTTGAGCAGCAGGCACCATGCCGCTGCATCATACTCACGTTATACTTTTGCCAATTCCGGCTCAGGTTCCAAACCGTACGACGCGGTACTGTCTCGCGCCGGTAAAAAGATCCCCAGTAACCCTTTGAGTCCTACCGACATAATAATATTGACCATAAACAGCACCCACGCCAACAAAATCATTGAGCCGAAAAGACCTGCTAAAATCATATAGGTCTGGAACTCTCCTTCAAAATACATATGCCGTCTGAGCATGCCGTCAAGTCCTGCCATACCCATAAAAGCGCCCATACCGATTCCCCCGATAAGATGCAACCAAAAATGGGCATTAGAGAGCTTGCTGCTCCACAGTTTTGCATTGTTGGTCACTAACGGCCATAACACATACACCACACTATAGAGGGTCATATACAACCCTACAATAATCGCAATATGCACATGCGCTCCTATAATCCATTGGGTGTTGTGCAGGACTCTGTTCATGGCCATATCGGCTTGTATAATTCCTGCCGGAACGGCTAAACCAAACCCGACCAATCCGCCTAAAAGATACTTCAGCTCCATCGTCGGTTTCAGCGGTCGGGCTTTCCATAGCGTCACCAAAGTAATAAACAGTGCCAGTCCCTGCGTCAGAAGTTCAAATGCCGTCACCATTTCTCCGGAGACCAGTTTCATCATTTCAGGCTGTCCCTGATCGGCAAGAAGGTGATGTGACCATACCATCCACGAGACTAAAAGCTCAAGCATTAATGCTGCGCGAGCCACGTTTTCCATAAAAAGTTTTTGTCCGGTAATGATGGTAGCCAGAAGATACCATGAGCCGGCGACATAAATCAGTACCAAACCGTCAGCCACCAGATCCAGTCCCCACCAGAACCAGTTTTTATATAAAAGTGCATCAATTGCCGCCATGTCCAACGGAGATCCGACGCCATCGGCAATCAGATAAATCAGCACCAGAATACCCGCACCCAAAATCACTATGGCGTCCAAAAAGGTATCGACGGTTCCCCGAAAAATTGCAACTACCGGAAGAGATAGTGCCGGTTCTTTGGTATACGGCGGTCGTCCGGTTAACTTGTGAAAGAGATTGAGCATACCGTCAATACCAAAACCGGAAATCAGCAGCTCTTTGGTTGTTTTGTTTTTATGCACACCAACTCGTGCAAAAATGGTCGCATAAATATTATAAATAAAGCCAAACGTACCAAACATAATCAACGCAACGCCCAAAATAAAGACAATACCGCCAATCGTCTTAAACTGTGACGTATCAGCAGGCAGCGGCCAGTACAGCGTATACATCGGTGCATATTGCCAAATAAAAGCGGCGATCCATGCCATGGCAGTACCAATGGTAATTAAAAGCCAGACAACATTTGCCAACTTAACACTGTAGAGTGGTTTCTTGGTCAAAAACGGCACCAAAAACATAAATGCGGCAAAGACCAGCTGGTAGGTTGAACCAAAAAGTCCCACAATAGGGTGCACCGTCATAATGGAAAAGAAATGTTCCGGTTCCCCATGTACCGGCGGAATATCGGGCACTACCGTAGCAACCCTCATAATCATCCCTTCTATGGCAGCCAGTCCATAGAATAAAAATGACATGACTACCGCACGAAGCGTAACTTTCTGCAGCGCATTCAGACTCTCAGGTTTAAAATTTACTCCATTCATCAGTGTCATAGTCTACCTCCTTCAAGCATCGCGACTCTTTTGTCACACCCCCGTACTTCAACAGCATTTTTAACAAACATTTGATTTCCTCTAGGACCGGAGTACTCTGTTGACATCAAATTAAAGATGCCGTCATGATTAAAAGTCCACAAAAGGTCGTTGCGACTTCCGGGATTGACCTGCATCTGTGTGACCATAGTATGGTCTTGTCTAAAGAGTCCAAAACCATATACAAGATCTTCACTGACAACATTAAACATAACTTTCTCACCGCATTCAATGACCATCTTCTCCTGTGGAAGCAGGAACTGATGCTTCTTAATGGTAATATCGAAGGTTTTGTCCGGAGTGATCTCATGCCGTGTGATATCTTCTGATACCCATGGAACAACGTTGTAGGTAAAAATGTGGTGCCCGACGCCTCCGGCGACCAAAAATGCCATATATCCGTAAAACGGAATTCTGACCAGTGATTTCGCCTTCTCTTTTCGTGTGAGGTTATACCCAAACCAGGCGACTACCGAAATAATGATAAACGCATAGATCGTATAGGCCATCCAGTGAAACGAAAGCAGTTCTAAAGAGTTTGAAAAACTCATATTTTCCCTCCTTACATAAGGTTATAAAATTAATAAGGTAAATAAAAAATCCCCATTCTGAAATTACCTTGAACCGATACTACTACTTTTACAGGTTAATATAACCAAGTTATTGATTAATTTTTATACAAAATTACATAATAGTGCAATTTATATCTCAATTCGTAGTCTGTTTATGATTAATTATTATTGTTTTTAGATTGTATCGGGCTACAGTCGCATGCTACCGCATGCTTGTGCGTTCGGTTTCATGGAGATGCTGTTTTTGGGTCTTGCTGCTATGATAGGCAATGGAACCTGCCGTCTCACGCTCGTGCAGCACAATGCCCTCGGGAACTTCTTGAGAGTGCAGCTGAATTGCCGTCTGTTTAAAATTGGGTTCGCCCGATTTGGGGCAGACTTCGGTCTGAGTCAGTCGATTAACAAGCTGCGTATTGAAATGGAACGGCACAAAAACACTTCCCGGTGCTACGGTTTGGGTCACTTTGACAACAACCTCTTCCACACGCCCTCGCGGACTCGAAAGTGCAATACGGTCACCGCTTTTGACATGTAGCAACGCGGCATCGTCAGGATTAATGTCCACCCAGGCTTCAGGAGCCAGATCGTTTAATATATCGATACTGCGGGTTTTGGTACGGGTATGCCACTGCTCGACCGTACGACCCGTATTGAGAATAAGTGGAAAATCGCTACTTATCGCCTCGTGCATCGGAAACCATGCCGCAGTCACAAAATTGGCTTTTTCATCGGGCGTTCTAAAAGCCATTCCCGCACCGTACAAACGCTTGCTTCCCCTTGGATACTGCTCATTACAGGGCCACTGAATACCGCCGTGCTCTTCAAGCATCTCGTACGTGATACCCGAATAGTCGCACAGTCGCCCACGACTCACTTCTTTCCACTCGTTAAAAGCATCAATAGGGGCACTCCAATCTGGAAAAATCAGTTCGTTGACCCCCTCGAACGACTTGGAAAACTCCAAAAAGATGTCGAAATCACTTTTTGCCATGCCGCACGGCTCTACCGCCTTGTTGGCACGATTCACCCGTCGCTCGGAGTTGGTGTAGGTACCCTCTTTTTCGCCCCATGTCGCGGCGGCAAAAACAACATCGGCAAGCTCCGCCGTATCAGACATAAAAGCATCTTGAACCACCAGAATGTCGAGCTTTTTCAAAGTGTTTCGTAATTTTTCCTGATCGGGAAAACTGACCAGCGGGTTGGTTGCCACTACCCATAGCGCTTTGATTTCACCCCGATCAATAGCATCAATAATCTCGGCATATTTGTAACCCCGTTCCGTCGGAATGATCTCCGGCGGCACCTTGATAATGTCGGCATACTCCCGTGCCGCTGCCTTGTCACCAAAATTGCGATACCCCGGAAGCGAGGAGGTAAAACCGCCCTCTCGGGTTCCCATAGCATTACATTGCCCCGTAATACTAAACGGTCCCGCACCCGGTCTGCCGATCTGCCCGGTCAACAGATGCAGGTTAATAATGGCACTGACGGTATCAGTTCCCATAGCAGACTGATTCACGCCCATCGTCCATGCCGTCAACACCGCCTCTTGCGAAGCATACTGCCGTGCCAGTTCATACAAGGTCTTGACATCAATACCCGTAATGTTTGCCACCTCCTGAGGCGGATAATCCTGCAAAAAGGTTTTAAGCGCTTTAAAGCCGTTGGTTTTGGCTTTGATATAGCCCGCATTCTCCCAACCCTGCTCAATAATAATATATGCCAGAGTGTTCAACAGCGCTAAATCGGTACGCGGTTTTAAAGGAACAAACAAATCTGCCATTTGCGAGGTTTTTGAGGCTCTGGGATCAATAACAATAATGTTCGGCTTTTTTTTGTTTTTGGCAATATGAAGTTTTAAAATGGGATGATTATCGGCAATGTTGGCTCCGATGAGCACAATTACACTGGCCTTTTCAAAATCTTCATAACTGCCCACTGCACCGTCAGAACCCAACGACTGTTTGTAGCCCATAACCGCCGATGCCATACATAACGTTGTATTGCCGTCAAAATTATTGGTACGCAGCCCCAGTTGTGCCAGTTTTCCCAAAGCATAAAACTCTTCGCTCAACATCTGTCCCGTCGAAAGAATGCCTATGGCTTTGGAACCATGCTTTGCCGTAATGTCTTTAAAGCGGCTGCTGACCGTTTCATATACCGTATCCCAGCTCGCTGCCTCAAGTCTGCCGTTTTTTCGGATTTGCGGAGATAAAATACGTTCCGGCGAGTTGAGCATTTGATGCTCGCTCAAGCCTTTGGGACAGAGCGTTCCCATATTGACGGCATGCTTGGGATTACCTTTGGTATAGACCGCTTTACCCTCTTTGACACCAATGTACAGACCGCATCCGACTCCACAGTAGCCACAGGTAGAGAAGACCCATTTATCGGGTTTTTTCGCATGACTGATCATGCCGAACTGTGGATCACTGCTCAAAGCATAGCGCTCCTGTTGAATATCCAGACCTAAAAAGTTTTTAATTCTATTTATCATCGCTGTTTCCCCACAAAAAATGATCCTGCCATCCCTAAAGGCACGACCGTAACATAAAACAAGAAGCGGTCTACCAATTCACTTCCCACACTCAATACGACTCCCAGCACCAATAACGGCACGGCAACACTGCTAGCACCGGCTTCTACCAATACAATAACCAACAGCGGCACAAGCAACGAGCCTGCCGCAAACGTTGCCATGCGCCACATTGTGTGCCGGGAAAAAACCTCCCGATAGAGTCGCTCGCTACGTTCAAGCTGATAGCGGTGCTCAGAGGGGTTTTGCAGTGTTCGACGATCTTCATACGTAAAAAATGCCTGTGCTGCCGCCAATGCCAACGCCAGGGCAAGCAATGGGGTCACGGCGACGGTGATACCCTGTAGTAGTGCCACGAGCGCCATCAGCTGTAGTCCCGCATAGGCAACGGCAAAAAATTTCAGATTCGTTGTCACGCGATTCCATGAGGGGCGCGCCGCAATACGATAGATCATTGATTGCGCATAAATACCATACACGCCAACACCCAATGTCAGCAGCTCAAACATGACATGCCATACCTTCGGGGTGCCTAACACGTACCAAAGAATATTGAGCGTCATCATTCCCACAAATATGCCCAAAGCCAACGCCTCACGAGAGAGCCATGAGGTTCTAATATTTTTCATTGCCGTCATGGCAAGCAACGGTCGTCCAAGATGTAGCGCTGAAAGCGGCAGTCCCAAAGCAGCAGGCAGCATGGCGACTGCCGCCATGATCCACGTCGGAGCACTTAAGCCCAAAAGACTCAACAGGTTACCCAGCATTAAAGCAAAAAACGCACCCAGAGACACCTGTGTCAATACAGTCATAAATACCAGTGGCAGCTCTGAATGTGCCGGCTTTAACAGATGCTCGTCACGCTCTATCATCGCGGCAGCCATTGTCTCCATATTTTCAGGAAGGGTATAGCGGGTGGTGGCATTGGTAATACGGGCATCCGGAAGGTAAGGCATATTCCCCTGCTCATC
>QNZR01000116.1 GCA_003978475.1 Sulfurimonas sp. | reverse complement strand
AAAAAAATGTATTTATTGATAAAGTTTAGTTCTTCTTCTAATGGAACTAACTCCTTTTCTCTGCTGTCTAAAACATACCGGTATATGTCGCTAAATTTGTGAATAAAACGTTCTGCTTTTTTCGGGTCTTCATATACTAAATCACTTAGCACATTTAAACTGTTAAACATAAAGTGTGGGTTGATTTGATTCCTTAACGCTTCATATTTATAGGTTAGCATTTCATTTTTTAATTTTTCTTTTTCCAACACTTCTTTTTTCCACGATTTAAAAAAGCTTATGCCTGTAATAAAAAATGCTATGGTGAGTGAAATAAAAATTGGATAGAGCCAAAATTCACTGTTTAAGTGTTTCATATATTCAGGAATTGAACCTATAACTACATAATACATAAAATATTGAGGTGTTCCCGGTAGCCCTGGCGCTGTGATACCTTGCTGTCGCGAGCCGTAATGTTAAAGGCAACGGCACGTGCCATCACTTCGGCAATATGCCCCTGTTTCGCACGCCATTCAGGACCTTCCAGCGCAGCACAGTCTCCAATGGCATAGATGTGAGTCGGTGCGCCTTTGGCATCACATACTTCACAATAATCATTGATGGTGACAAATCCTGCCGCATTGAGAGGCAGATCGGATTGTTTGAGTACCTCATGCCCGTCTCCGGCAGGAATAAACATGCTCAGGTCACTTTCAAGGTATGAATCATCTTCAAATACAATCCCTCCGGCATCAAATTTTTGAATTTTTTTACCAAAGTGCCGCTGAATATTGAGACGGGAAAAGTAACGATCCAACGTGGCTAGCGCCTGCGTTCCCATACGTTTTCCGGGCGCTTTCATGGGAGCAAAAAAGGCCAGTTTAAAGTTGTCGCGTATCCCCTGTTTTTGAAGCATATGGTGTACATTAAACAGTAGTTCAAATGCGGGACCGCCCCGAACGGCAGAGCTGTCGTTGGGATTGCCGCCAAAACCCATAGCAATGCTGCCGCTGCCCTTGGCTATTAGCGCTTTTAGGGCATCACGGATGGCTACGGCAGTATCAGGCGCTCCGCAGATCGAGAGGGTGTTTTCAATGCCCTGATGCGTTGTTTTATGGGCTCCCATGGCGATGATGAGGTAATCATACTCCTGCATCTTGCCATGTTTTTTGAGCATGACGTGATGCTCCTGTGATGCAATGGCGCAGACTTCATCTACCATTAATGTAAAACCGTGCGCTTTTTGCAGGGCATGAAGATCAATACAGACATCGTCAAATTCGACTTCACCGGTGGGTATCCAGATGGATGTCGGGTAAATATAAAAGTAGTCTCTATCACTGACAAGCGTAACGTTATAGTGTTGTTTTCGTAGAAATATTGCCGCTTCAATGCCGGCGAACCCTCCACCTAATATAAGTACTCTTCGCATGAAATACCCTTGTTTATAAAATAATTCGTTGTGTCAATGGTACACTATTTGACGAAAAAAGTCAAATAGTTTTATTGTTTTTCCGTCAAACTGATTGACATGTAAATCGTAACAACAGTATGGTTTTTTTTTGCCATAATGTTAAGATATAGCGATACAATACCGTTAAATATTAAGGAGCTGTCATGAAAAAAGAACGGGCACTTATCGGTGGAGGATGTTTTTGGTGTATTGAAGCCGTATATCACAACGTCAAGGGGGTCACGCAGGCACGAAGCGGTTATGCCGGAGGCAGACGTCCCAACCCCAGTTATGAGTCGGTCTGTAGCGGTGCTACAGGGCATGCAGAAGTCGTAGAGGTTCTCTTTGATGCCGAAGTCATTGGCTATGATGAGATTTTGAAAATCTTCTTTGCCATTCATAACCCGACGACGTTAAATGCGCAAGGAGCCGATAAGGGAACCCAGTATCGTTCCGTGATCTACTACGATAATACGACGCAGCAACGTATTGCGCAAGAGGTGATGCAAGAGGTGCAGGCAGCTTGGAGTGACGCTATTGTAACGGAACTCTCAGCGGCACCTGAGTTTTATGTGGCCGAAGCGTATCATCAAAATTATTATGCACGCAACAGTGCGCAGGGATATTGTCAGGCGGTCATTGCACCGAAGCTACAGAAATTTATGAAAGTGTTTGGCACGTATGTCGCGCCATAAACGGGAGTACAGAGCGTACCCCCTACGTCTATTTTTGTAAAATTGCCTCGACGCGACGGTTTTGTGCACGTCCTTCTTTGGTTTTGTTCGTTGCAATCGGTGTGCTTTCACCTTTGCCTACGGCAATGAGTCGATCGGCACTGATGCCGTCTTCTACGAGAAGGGCTTTGACCGCTTCAGAACGACGCTTGGAAAGGTTCAGATTGTAAACCGCTGTGCCGATACTGTCGGTATGACCTACAATCGTTGCTTTGTACGGATTACGTTTGAGATATTTGGCAAATGACGAGATGCGTGAAGCGGCTCCATTGGTGACCTTGGCAGAGTCAAAGGCAAAATTGACAAGAAGATTCATCTTCTCGGCACATCCTTTGGTATCAACAGCAAAGCCTTTGGGCGTGTCGGGACAGTCGTCTTTGAAGTCGGGAACACCGTCACCGTCACTATCAAGAGGACAGCCATCGGCATTAACCTTCACCCCTTTAGGCGTATTGGGACATTTGTCCTGACCGTTGGGAACGCCGTCGCCGTCATCATCGGAAATAATCAGAAGCGGTTTTTTCTTTACCACCGGTGCTACCGCAGCAACGGGTGCCACCGGTGCCGCTTGCGGAACAAAACCAAAGTTGAGTCCGGCTAAAAAGGTAATACTCTGATCAATAGTGCCTTTATTGAGCTTATTGGCGTAAACAGCTTCGAGTTTCAGTGCGATATGTTCGGCAAGAGCGACTTTGAAACCGGCACCGGCATCAAAAATGACTGAGTCCCGGTTTCCGTTTTCAATGTTGACACGGCGATCGAGTTCTACAATTTCATACCCGGCACCCAGCTTGGCAAAGGCTGTGACCTTATCGGACTCATGAAAATTGTGCACTCCGTTTAAAAAAATGCGCTGTACGGTGGTATCACCGCCGCCACCGCGTGGTGAGTAGTAATAAGCGAGTTCCGGACTAAAAAAACTGTTCTCAAATCCATTATATTGAAGTTCGGCTCCATAAACCCCTTTTGAGTCAAGTCCTGTGACATCCTCGTGCTCGGTAACACCGCCCATAACACTGACTTCATAGTCATATTGCGTGGCATACAGCGAGGTCGCCAGCAGTGCAGAAGAGAGTAGGAGTGATAGTTTTCTCATCCAATTTCCTTTTTGTTATATTTAATTATGGCTATTATACAAAAAAAAACTTAGAAAATGAATTAAATGGGGAATTTTGTTAAATATCTATAGCAAGAGACCGCTCTTTGATCGGGGTCATGGTCATACAAATTGTGATGTCAGCGGCTCTTTTGAGCGGCGACATATGATGGGAGGTTATTTTTTTCGTGGTTTTGGTTCTTTGTTGATAAATTTTATGGCGATCATAACCACGATGACTTGAAAGAGTGCCGCTAAAATAAAGGCATAATAGTGCAGCTGATCGATACTGTTGGCATGGTAGGCGAGTGTCGCCATGGCAATCAGCAGGGTTAGGGGCATGCCGTGGGAGAGTCCGAGTAAAACAGCATTACGATGCCCAATAGTTTTAGCAAAAACTCCGGCGCTAATAACGCGCATGGCGATCATACCCAAAGCAATCAGTGAGGCTTTCAGAAGCAGACCATCCATAAAAAGGGCATCGAGTTTAAAGGAGCTGCCGATATAGACAAAAAAGATGGGTACGACAAAACCGAAACCGAAACTCGAGAGTTTCTCGGGAAGTTCGTGTTTATGCTCAAAAAAGGTTGGAATGAACATACCGGCAATAAAGGCACCAAAAGCGACCTCCAAGTCTAAATAGATCATCATGGCAATGAGCAGAAAAAAGATGCCGATCGACAGACGAATGTCCTGTTCCTGATTGTCAGAGTGGGGCATTAGCAGGGTTGAGGTCTCAGGAAACCACCAAAACAGCAGCTGTAAAATGCGAAAAAGAATCAATAAAAAGAGCAGAAACAGCGCCAAAATGGCAATAATTTCAAAAAACTCACTTCCGGTTCCGTGCTCCAACGCGGCAGAAGCAAGGGTGATTCCGGCAATACTGACCACTTCACCGATGCCTCCTGCCGTCATGGAGAGGCTGACCCATGGCGTCTGTCCATACTCTTTGGCAAGTTTGGCAATCAGGCCGACCGAGATGAGCGGAAGCAGTACAATAAAGATATTGCCTAAGTTAAAATAGAGTGCAAAGCTTACGGAAAAGAGATAAAGCAGCACAATATAGATAAGAATTTTCTTTAACGTTGCGGCATCGATCTCCAGTACCTTTTTAAGATTGACTTCGGTGCCGGCAATGAACATGAGATATAAAAACCCGAATTCGGCGACCAGTTCAAATAATTCACTGTGTCCCAAAAGCCCCGCATACCCTAATAACGCTCCAAAAATAATCTCAACGGGTGTCGTCGGAAGCTTTAAAAGCTTCGCAACAAACGGCGAGAAAATAATGATCAAAGAGAGTGTTATAATTAAAGTGATATCGTGACTCATCATTTAGCATCTTCGGGTGAGGTAGCAATGCCAAGATGGAGCTCACGGAGCATCTGCAGATCATGCTCTACATCGCATCCCGAGGTTGTGAGGTAGTTACCGATGACAATAGAGTTGACGCCGTAATCAAAAATCTCTTTGACACGTTCTTGAAACAACAGTTCCCGTCCGCCGGCAACCATAATGCGATCGGCACGGGGTATCATCTCCCGGGTGAGCTTCAGTAATGCCAGAGCCTCATCAATATCAAGAGGGTTGGGAGCAAGCGGCAGGGCATCGTTGTGATGATAAAAATTAATGGGAACCGAGATGGGGTTGAGTGATGCAATGGCGCGTAACATTGAGAGACGATCCTCATGGGATTCTCCCAAACCGAAAATGCCTCCGGTCAGCAGTTTGAGTCCGGAGGTATTGACGTTAAGACAGGTTTGGTAGCGCTCCTGCCATGAATGCGTGGTACAAATATTGGGGTAAAAGGCTTCTGATGTTTCCAGATTATGATTATAGGCGACAATACCCGCTTCTTTTAAGGTGAGCAGCTGTTGCAGCGATGCCGTGCCGTTGCAGGCAATCAAGCGTAATCGTGGTGTCGCCTTTTTGACGGCTGTGGCGACATCGCAGACAAAATCAAGGGTTCTCTCGTCAAGACCTTTTTGCGCGGTTACCAGACAAAATCCCAATGCCCCTTTGGATTCAACATATCGTGCTTCGGTGACAATGGCTTCAATCGGCTTATGAATATAGCGCGCAATATCAGCGCGATATTTGACACTTTGGGAGCAGAACTTGCAGTCCTCATTGCAGGTACCGCTGTTAATATTGGCAATGGAGCATAAAAATATTTTTTTCATGATACCGTCCGTTCAAAACGAAAATGCTGTTCATTATAGTGCTTGCTTTTGGTATGTCGATGGTAGTAGGTCACATGAAATGCCGTATCATCAACCTCAAGCATGGCGCATTCAGAATGGGGTTTATTGCGAGCACAGCTCTCCCCGGGGTTTAAAAAGAGTGTCCCGTTCTTAAAATCACATTCAAACAGATGCGTATGCCCAAACAAGACCACTTCAGTATCGGCATTCATGTAAAACGGCAGATGCATCAGCTTGAATTTGGTATGAGCCAGTTGAAAGTAGTGAGGTTCTTGTACCAGATTATAGCGATTGTGGAGCGCGTGAAGGTGGGCATCGTTATTGCCGTAAACAGCGATGTAGCGTACGCCGCTGTCTTTGAGTTGTTCTAAAACGGCCGGCTCACCGATATCGCCTGCATGAATTAAAAATTCGGCACCGTTGGCAAGCAGATGATGAATATTTTTTTGCGAGCGCTTGACCTTGTGATGGGTATCTGAGAGAATGCCGATTTTCACGTACCTACTCCATGGCTTCGACGGGAGTGCGGTTTTTACATGTAATACATTCATACACCTCTTTGTTGCGGTAGGTGCGTCGTGCCAGTGTGCCGTGACACCCCTTTTGCTGACATTGTTGGTCGCTAGGCTCAAATTTGGAAATAAATTTACAGGAAGGATAGGCTTCACATCCCCAAAAAGCCCCGCGGCGCGATTGCTTCCATAGCAGTTTTTTACCACATTCGGGGCAGGGCATTTTCGACTCTTTGGGTGCCTCGAGTGATTTGGTATTTTTACATTTCGGGTAGCCGCTACAGGCTAAAAACTTTCCATTACGACCATTTTTAATCAGCATGTCACTGCCGCACTTTTCACATTTTTGGTCACTAACTTCTTCGGCAGGTTTTTCAACGACATTGCCCTCTTCATCGACTTGCTCGGTATATTTGCATTTGGGAAACCCGCTGCACGCAATAAAGTTGCCGAAACGTCCACCGCGAAGCAATAGCTCTTCACCGCACTTAGGGCATTCCCGTCCGAGAGGTTTTGCCAGTTTCTGACTTTTAATATTGGCTTTTCCTGCTTCAATTTTTTCCATAAACGGAAAGTAGAAATCGCATAAAATCTTCTGCCAGTCTTTTCCTTTTTCGGCAATATCATCCAGTATCTCTTCCATGTTGGCGGTAAAAGAGGCATCGACAATGTTGGCAAAATGCTCCTCTAGCATGGCGGTGACTTTAAAAGCGACTTCAGTGGGAATAATCTGACGTTTTTCAATCGTAATATAATGGCGGGCCGTGAGTGTTGAGATGGTCGGTGCATAGGTGGAAGGACGACCGATGCCCTCGGATTCAAGTTTTTTAATGAGACTGGCTTCAGAGTAGCGTGACGGTGGCTCGGTAAAGTGCTGTTCGGGCGTGATGCTTTGCAGGGCAATGGCCTCACCCTCTTTGAGAGTAGGAAGCAGTTTGTCTTTGTCATCGGTTCCCATCACTTTGTAAAATCCGTCAAAAATAAGCTTACGCCCGGTAGCACGGAATTCGGCACTTTGACTGACGAATGTAATGCTCTGTTGTTCAAACTGGGCATCTTCCATTTGAGAACTCAAAAAGCGTTCATAGATAAGGCGGTAGAGTTTGATCTCATCGGGTTTGAGATATTGGGTAGCCATTTCAGGTGTAAAATCGAGAAGGGTCGGTCGAATGGCCTCATGGGCTTCTTGGGCACCTTTGGATTTTTTGGTATAGACCTTGGGTTTACCCGGAAGATATTTGGCACCGAATTTTGTTTCAATAAGCTCTCGAGCTGCCGTAACGGCTTCGGCGGCTAAATTAAGGGAGTCGGTTCGCATGTAGGTAATCACACCGGAGGTGCCGTTGGGTGTTTTGACTCCTTCGTAAAGAGATTGGGCGATCATCATGGTTTTTTTAGGAGAAAACCCCAATTTACTCGATGCGGTCTGTTGTAGCGTTGAGGTCATAAAAGGCGGCGGCGTGGAACTTTTACGCTTTTTAGTCTCAATACTTTTGACCTGAAAATTTTCTCTCTGCAGGCGTTGCACCATGGCATGAGCTTCATCGGCGGTTTTAATGGAGAGTTTCTCGATTTTATTGCCTTCATAGTTAATGAGGTTGGCATCAATATCGGGTGTGAAAACGGTGTCTATACTCCAATACTCTTCACTGACAAAGGCTTTGATCTCGCGTTCACGATCGACGACAATTTTCAAGGTGGAGGATTGTACCCGGCCGCCGGAGAGGCCTTTTTGAATTTTTGAAGCCAGCAGCGGGGAGAGTTTATAGCCCACGATTCTATCAAGAAGGCGACGGGTCTGCTGCGCATTGACACTGTTCATATCAATGTGTCGCGGTGTCTCCAGAGCATGCTGTATGGCATTTTTGGTGATTTCATGAAAGACAATGCGGGGCAAGGAGTCAGGATCTTTTTTAATGGCGTGGGCAATATGCCAGCCAATGGCCTCTCCCTCACGATCCTCATCGGTCGCGATATAGATTTTATCCGCTTTTTTGGCAAGCTCTTTAAGTTGTTTGACAATAGCGGCATTCTCTTTGGCAACACTATATTCAGGCGTGAGTGTTTCTCCCTCAATTTTAATGCCAAAACGACTTTTCGGCAGATCACGGATATGTCCTTTGGAGGCAATGACCTCATAACCCTTCCCCAAAAAGTTTTTAATGGTTTTCGCTTTTGCAGGCGATTCGACAATAATTAAATCCAAAATGTTTCCTATATATAGTGGTATGATATATTTCAAAGTGTGAAAGTGTAGCAAAAAAATTTTACAAAAAGACTAAAGCTTTTATTTTAGCCGTCGATATAGTTAGTATCAGCAAGGAAGCTGAGAAAAATTTGAAAGAGCATTTGGCTCTCCCCTTAAAGGATTTATTATGGGTTTTAGAATTAACACAAATATCGGTGCGATGAATGCGCACATGAATGCTTCACGAAATAATGTTGGACTCGACAAAAGTCTTTCGGCGCTAAGTTCAGGTCTTCGAATTAACAAAGCAGCGGATGATTCGGCAGGTCTGGCAATTGCCAACAAGCTTTCAGCTCAGTCTCAAGGTCTGGGACAAGCCATTCGAAATGCGAATGATGCTATCGGTATGATTCAAACTGCAGACGGTGCACTTGAAGAGTATGACAACATCATTCAGCGAGTTCGGGTTTTAGCGGTACAAGCGGCGAATGATACGCAAGATGTTCAGTCTCGTAGTTATATTCAAGCTGAGGTGAACGGTCTGATTTCACAAGCCGATCAGATTATGACCAGTACCACGTTTAATGACAAAGGTCTTCTTAACGGCAGCAGTACCGCCGTAGTGTTCCAAATTGGTCACAAAGCGGCCGATCAGATGACGGTTAATATTGCCGATGTCGGTGCATTTGGTGCTGTTGATGTTTCGACGCAAACAGCAGCAACAACAGCTATCACTACGATGGATACCAAGCTTGAAACGATTGATGGTATTCGTGCAGATATTGGTGCGGATCAAAACCAACTTGAGTCCGTTGTTCGAAATATCTCTGTGACGCAGGTGAATGTCGCCGCAGCAGAGTCGCAGTTGCGTGATGTCGACTTTGCCGCAGAGAGTGCGAATTTCTCGAAACATAATATTTTAGCGCAGTCTGGAACCTATGCCATGAGTCAGGCCAATGCGGTTCAGCAAAATGTATTGAGATTGTTACAGTAATCTAGGCTTGTCTACCTCGGTAGATTGACTTTTCAGGAGCGTTAACACTGAGGTTGACGCTCCTTATTTTAGAAAATTTGTTATTTTTTTTTCATAGATCTCTTCGATTTCCCTGACCACAGACGTCACCATTTTGTTTACCTTTTTTATGTGATGTTTGTGGTTCTTTAACTCTTTCGTATTTAAAATATCAAACACATAGGTGACAATATTATTGAGGTAATAAAGATAGATAATACTCAAAGGGTAGCGCTCCCCATCTTCCATGGCTAACAGTGTGTCAATAAAAGCAATAAAGCGCTTTTTATAGGTATCGATATTGGAACTGATGCTTTGTGCCTGGTAGGCATCAATGATGCTTCGCATCTTTTGGGCATGACGAACCATTTTTTCAATAGTATGGCGCTCTTCATCGCGTAATCCACATTCTGAATATGACGTCAATAGCGCACGCAATTCGGATTGCAGAGCCGATTTGTCAAGGGGTTGCCACTGCTCAAGCGGTATGGAGTTGACAGGTAAAGGGGTGCTTTGCTGTAGACGTGCCCCGTCATTTAAATTATAGAGTGTCTGTTTGGGTAGTTTCTCTTTGGCAATCAGGCGATTGATGGTATCAATAGACATCTTAAAACTGGAGGTCGTCATGACCTGTTCGGTGAAATTTCCCGGAACACTAATGGTACTGCTGGCAAAAGTAAACGTATCTTCGACCTCATGATGTTTGCTAAGATCAAGTGTTTTGGACTGGAGATGTTCTTGTGTGTGGGTGCGACCGCTTTGCTGATCAAGCGCCAAATCAAGTCCGAGAAGATAGAGGTTTTCAACACCGAACCTGAGTAGCAGGGCGACAGCCTGAGAACCGACACACGGTCCGACAATTGCACCGAAACGGTGTTTGTATTGTGCAAGATTCTGGTAAAAATAGCAGTGTTTGCCATGAACTCTATCAACATGTTCCTGAAGTACCGAAGCCGAAAAAACAGTGAGAGAATGTTGTAAAAAACGGTTGGATTGCAGGCGGTCAAAGTGAGCCAGACTGACGTCAAAACCGTCAATATGGATGACAATATCAGGAACAATACCTTCTTGCTCCAAAAGTACCAGTGATGCTGAAACTGCAACGATAAGGAATTGGGTGTGATGCTGTTTGAGCCAGGAAATATGCCGTTTCAGTGAAGGGCCTGCGGCAAGAAGCAGTACCGGAGTCTGTGTTAGCAGCGGGTGATGCCACTGCTGTTCAATATTGAGGAACGGACGTCCGTTACGGAGATGTTCAAGCGGTTTAATGTATTGATTCATCAATGCGCTATAGCTAAAGGTAAGGTGCTCTTGAGAAGCAACAATCGACTGTAGCGTCTTGAATTTAATATCATGATGGCTGGGTAGATGAAAAAATTTGATATAGTGATTTTCGACAAATGAATCGCTTAAAAAATCGGCAACAATCCGGTGAGCCTCTTCGTCGTTAAAAATCCAAAAATGCAAATTGGCTCTTTGTGCCAGGGCATGGTAATTACATGTAAACAGAGAGAGTCGAAACAGCTCCAAATCATCTTCAATAATCAGGTAGGCTTTGGCATGAATTTTGTGATCAATGGTCTGAAGATGCAGTCCCAGTCCGACACCTAAAAAAATAAATTTGTCAATGGCACGCAACGTAGTGTTGTGGGGCGCGGCGTGTCGGTTGGCATAGTCCATAACGGGTGCAAGCCCATGATAAGCACTGGTTTCAACGTTCTCATCGGCATAGTAGGCGAGTGCCTCATCACTAAACGTACGCGCAAAAAAGGTTTCCAAAACATTTTCATTTTTTTTATAGGAGATACTTTTAGCAGCCCGTTGTGCCAGGTCACTGCTGTTACTCCCATAGAGCAATGTGCCGCTTGAAGACTCAACGACATCAAAATAACCTTCTTGGTATTCAAGCTCATATTTGGGCATATGATAGCCTTTGTCAATGGACGTTTCCAGTGCGGCAAGCTGTTGATACAGGCGGGGATGCATCTGTTGAAAGTAAGCAAGATTGTCCAAATAGGTTTGCGTAACCTGTTTCTCAATGGTATTCACGGCTGTTCCTCATCTTAAAATGACGGTAAAATGGTACCATGTTTTAAGCATTTATATTATAGACTGTTAAATATTTTTCAAGGAAACGGTATGATTGTCACGCAAACACGGCAGATTTCATCGTGTCATGATTTTGAACTTGATGTTGCTCGAACGACGAAGCTTCATTATGATATTGCCTACCCCTCGGAAGGAAAGGCAGATGCTGTTGTCTTCATTATTGCCGGGTTTGGAGAAGATACGAACAGTGAGTATCTTCAGAAACTGCGACGGTATGCGGCAGAGACGTTTAATGTGGTTGCCGTAAGTGTCTACTACCACTGTTTTTATTCTCGACCCAACAATGGTGCCTCTTTGGAATTTGACGATATTGATATTGCCGTGCTTCAAGATGTTATTGCCCGTTACGAAGTTGATTTTTCAGCAGTACAGCACATCACCAAAGAGCATGTTTTAGAGCATCTCAATGCGGTATTTTCTGCGCGCAAAAAGGCACAGACCATGGAGGAGTCGGCTCAGGTGATGGTGCCGATGACCCTGGTGCCGCATAATGGCGAATACCAAAATTTCGGACTGATGCAGGCGGTCGATCATATGAATGTTCTTTTAGATATTCAGCGGCATTTTGATGTTGTCTGTGAGAAAACGACGACCATATTTCTAGGCAGCAGCCACGGTGGTTATATTGCCTCCTTGTGTGCGAAAATAGCACCGCAACTTGTTGATGTTGTTATTGACAACTCCTCGTATGTGACGCCGAATCTACAGTATATTGTTGGAAAAGAGCGCAATATCAATGCACCGGAATATCTGGTTTATCATAAGCATTTGCGTCTGCACTGCTTTGTACAGACCCTGTGGACCACCAATACACAATCGCCTTACTGTTTTTCTCAAGACCGGTATCGGATCCGTGATTTGAGCGATACCGGGCATCTGCACCGTCATGTCGAAGCGGCGCAAGGAAGCATTCGTTACATTGCATACCACTCCACCGAAGATATGCTGGCATCTCCCCGGGAGAAAGAGCAGTTCTATCGGAATTTACAGGATTTGGGATTTTCGGCAACCTTGCACCTTGTCGATAACAGCATGATTGACGGACGTTTTATCAAGACGCTCGAGCATGGAATGCAGATGTCTATTAAAGAGTTGATGAATCGGGAACTGCCTCAGGTGCTTAACGACGCACCCCGCGTCATACAGCGGGGGCGTGAATTTTGCTGTCAGTGTGATACCCTGACATATCGGTTTGTTGTACAGGATCATGCGTTGCAGAGCACGTGCGTGTAAGTTATTAAGGTACTATGATTACAGAAAACGCACTGATGGTCGATGTAGTCTATACGAATAATATTGTATAGAAGGGAGATATCATGCCCATCAGTTCTTTAGGTGTCGGTTCAAGTATTTTGACGCAAGATGTTTTAGATCAGCTGCGTGCCGCAGATGAAGCCAAATTTGTTACCCCCGTAGAGCTTAGTATTGCCAATGAAGGTGACAAAAAAAATGCGTTAGAGATTATTGACGCCAATATGACCAATCTTAGAGACAGTATTGGTGCCATTAAAAATCATGGTTTGTTTGATGAGCGCACCACGAGCGTCAACGGAGCGTCAGTGACCGTAAGCGCCAGTGCCAATACCGATATTCAGGAGTTTACTCTTGATGTTCAAAATCTTGCGACCAAGCAGATTGAGGAGTCCGGGGCGTTTACATCCGGCAGTGAGACCATTGCCGGCGGTGCAGGAAGCATGAACCTCAATATTGACGGACAGGACTTTACGATTGATTATGATGCGACCACGACGCTCGATGATCTTAAAAATGCCATTAATGATATTGCCGGAGATAAGGTGGACGCTACTGTTGTACAGATTAATAGTGGAGAATTTCGTCTTTTTATCAGTTCGTCTGATACGGGAAGCACACAAGATATTAGTCTTAGTGACAACAGCGGGAATCTTTCAGACACCCGATTAACCGGTGGTATGAGTGTGATTCAGTCTGGTGTTGATGCCAACTTTACGTTTAACGGGCAAGCCATTACCCGAACAAGCAACACAGTTGATGATCTGATTGTCGGTTTAGATATTACGTTACATGAGGTGGGGAGTTCACAGGTCAATGTTGAACAAAACCGTGACAATATTTTAGAGAAAATGAACAGTTTTGTCGATAAGTACAATGCGACCATGAATGAATTAAACAGCATGACCAAGTCGAGTACCAATAGCGATACCCGCGGTATTTTTTCCAATGAGAGTACGATTAAAAATATGAAGCGTACCCTTGAGGACATGATTGCGAGTGTTGGCGGCGGTGCGGGTTCTATGATAGATTATGGTTTTGATGTGGATAAAGCGGGGACGCTCTCGTTTGATGCGAAGCTGTTTGAGAAACAACTCGATACCAATCCGAGAAACGTGGAGGCATTTTTAGCCGGCGGTACGTTTACCAATACCGATGGCAGCACGATAGAATTGGATGGAGCTTTTACGGAGTTTTCGACAAAAGTCGAGGAGTACACAAAATATAATGCGACTCTGGATCAGTTTGACAATGCCATCCGGGAGAACTTAAGCACGCTTGAAGATCGCAAACAAAATGCCATTGATCGACTTGACGGTAAGTATGAGATCTTAAAAAAACAGTATGCGGCGTATGACTCGATAATTAATCGGTATAACTCCGTATCAGCGATGTTTACCAGTTTAACTAATGCGGAACGGGCGGCTAATGCCTAAGGATTCTCAGCAGTGGCTTGCGATGTTTAAAATTGCACTTGTTGAAACCAATACGGAAATGTTGGCGATGCTTATTGAAGAGATTCCCGTTTTTCAGAGTGCCAAAGAAGCTGAAAGTGCACGTATTCTTTCACAGCAGGCAATAGCACGGCTTCAGACACTACGGGAGCAGACCCGTGACTCCATGCAGCAGATCCGTAAAAATTTGCAATTTCTTCACGCAACCGAGCATTCACACTCGGGCAGTCTCGATATTACTTCATAGTTTTTTTACGAATACCAAAGCGCTGGGAGCGCAGTGTTATTTCGGTGACAACGACCCCCTGTCGCATCGAGAGAATCTGTTCCAATGCATCGGCAATATCACTGCTTTGCAGTCGGCTTGCAGGCTCTGAAGCCGTCTCAAAGTTAAGTGCATCAAAAAAAGGGGTGTCGGTCATATCGGGATTGATAGTGACGACACTCACATCGTGTTTTCGCAGCTCTTCAAAAAGGGCATTTCCAAATGCACGAAGACCGGACTTGCTAGCCGTGTAGAGTGCGGAAAATTTACTTGATCGGGTGGCCTCAATAGAGGTAATATTAATAATATGACCGGCATGTTTTTTGAGTGTCTTCAGCAGCATATTGCACAGCAGAATAGGGGCGGTGAGATTGACATGCAACATGGCTTCGATGGTGGAGGGATGAAGCTCTTCGTGGGGTTGAAAGACTCCAAATCCCGCCGCATTGACCAAAATACAAATCTGCATTTCCTGCTGGAGTTTTACTCCGAGTGCCGTGGTCTCTTGGATATTGCAAAGATCACATTGTAACGTTTTAAAATGGGGGTGGGTTATGTCGCAGCGACGTCTGCTAATACCGATGACACGGTATTCAAGCTCAAGCAGTCGTAGTGCAATGGCTTTTCCGATACCGGAACTAGCACCGGTGACAACAGCAGTTTTCATGAATAATCTCCTTAAGGATTGTGACGCCGTTGTGCAACAGTGTCTTCAGGGTACGGATACATACCGCTTCAGGTTGAAAATGGTCCGACACCACCTTGATGCAGAAACAGCGTGAAAAATGTGCTAATGCGGTCTGAAACAGAAAAAATGCTTCCATGTCTACCGGAGTAGCGTGGGGTGTAGCGCAGGGGGTGTCTACCGTGCGCAGGTGACAGGTAGCAGGTGAAGAGAGGGTCAGTAAGCGATCGTTATAAAAGAGGTGACTGCAATGCAGTACCTCACCGATGGCAAAGGAATCAGGAGCGGCACAGATACCAAAGTTAATAAAACAGTCTCCTGTTTGCGGCGGTCGATAGGTCAGGAGGGCGGTTAATGCCTCTTGGGCTTTGGCGTGTCCCATGCGGGTAATGCACAAGTAGATATTGTCGGTATAATAAAGGGTGCATGGCGCTGCTTTATCACGTTGAAACTGCCACTGTTGCAGCAGGGGTTTAGCTTCTTCTTTAAAGGCGACACATAGATAAATCATACGGTATTATATTTGAAAATTTCCAATTTTTAGATATAATTGCCTCGAAACTTTCAAGCGCTGAGAACATGACCGTGTTTTGAGCGCTTCTCTTTAGACCTGTGCAATGGTGTTTTAGGGCACCGTGTCAGGGTAGGAATACAGCAGCACACCTTAGCTCGCCATGTGCCGCAGGTATCTGAAGGGGAGTACTTCATTAGCAGTACGCTTTCAATGACCACAACAATAAAAAAACACCTTTTAATAAAATAACGTATACTAACGGTTATCTTTTTTCATATATCATACCTTTGACGATTTAAAAACACATCAATAAAGGAAAGTCATGATGAAACATCTTAAAGTAGGAACACTGCTGCTAGCAGCAGCCTTGTTTACAGGAATGGGTGCGACGACATTGAGTGCCGAGGGAATGAAATGCGGTGCCGGAAAATGTGGTAATGCCAAAGAGGCGGTTAACGCCGCCAAATCAGCCTATGCCGATGCTAATGGCAGCAAAAAAGTTGAAGAAGCAACGTCTGATGCCAAAGCTGCTATGAAGTGCGGTACCGGAAAATGTGGCACCGGAAAATGCGGTAACAAATAAGTTTTACATGTAAATTTACATGTAAAATCATCTCCTGACCTAGTCGTTGCGGTATTTTGAAATACCGCAGGGCTGATTGGGCGCAGGTGGATGCGCTTCTAAATACTTCAAATCTTCCAGTGTCTGTTCCAATACCTTTTTCTGTTGCAGTATCGGCAACATCTTTGCATCTTTTTGGGTTAACGAGAGAGCGATATTCATGAGAATGATTTCGACTTCTGTATCTAAATCTTTAAGGGCATTTTCAATATGGTGTATAGGTTTCATGCGTACCATTATACTAAAAAAGTGTCGGTTCCAATGCTTTGAGCCGAAATGAGCGACGATGAATGTCACAATAGCCGTGTTCCCGTATCTTTTGGATATGCAGTGGCGTACCATACCCTTTGTGCTGTTGAAAACCATAATGCGGGTAGTGCCGTGCAAAAGCAATCATTTCACGATCACGGGTCACTTTGGCAAGAATGGAGGCGGCACTGACCTCGGCAACCGTAGCGTCTGCTTTGATTTGTGTTGCTAAACCGGCAACACCGAAGTTGGAGTTACCGTCAAAGAGATAGCGATCACAGGGGAGATGTGCCATAATCTCCACCAATCCCTCATGCAGACAGTGGGAGATACCGTGGGTGTCAATATCGGCGGCGGAAAATGTGACGATGTGGTAGCTGCTACAGGTGATAATACACTCAAAGAGCCGTTCACGCTGTTTGGGCGTCAGTTTTTTAGAGTCCTTAAGATCTGCAATACTATCGTGCAGAATGACGCCGGCCATTACCAGAGAACCTGCCAGTGGCCCGCGACCGGCTTCATCAATACCGCAGAGCATTACATATCGATTCCAAAGAGTGCAAAAAGCAGCCCGGAGACAATCAGATAGATACCAAATGGGGTGAAGTTATATTTGGAGACAATCGCTAAAAACCATTTGACGGCGAACCAGCCGACGACAAAAGAGACGACAAAGCCCACCAGCAGTATTTCCAGATGATCAAAGCTGAGGTTTTGGTACTCTTTAAGCAGCATGTATCCCGAAGCTGCTCCCATGGTTGGAATGGCAAGCAAAAAGGAGAACATCATAGCCACATCGCGACGCAGTCCAACGAGCATGGCACCCAGGATGGTACTGCCTGAACGCGATACTCCCGGAATTAAAGAGAGCACCTGAAACAGACCTACTTTGAATGCCTGCATATAGGTGACCTTTTCCAGCAGTGTGACATCATGGTCGCGCTCTTTGTAAAAGAACTCTATGGCTAAAAAGGCAATACCGGTAATAATCATCAGGGCGACGGTAGAGTTGGTACTGAACATCGCTTCTATCTGCTTGTGAAAAAGCAGACCGACAATACCGGTAGGAATAAAGGCAACGATGAGTTTGTACCAGATATCCAAACTTTGCAGTAACCGTTCTTTGAAAATAATCATGACTGAAAAGATCGGGGCGATTTGAATGATAATGTCGTAGGCAGTTTTAAAGCTGTCTTGTTTGACATGTAGCAATTGCCCCGCTAAAACCAGATGCGCTGTTGAAGAGACGGGTAAAAACTCGGTCAACCCCTCTACAATTCCTAAAATAATCGAATCAAAAATGGTCATTGGTGTCCTATTTATTTTTGTGAAAGTGTAGCATAATTTTCTTCTTATGGATTATTGGATATAATACGCGGTTTTGAAATCATGCAATGTAAGGAAAACTCATGCTTCTTTTTACCCCCGGGCCGACTCCGGTTCCCGAAAATGTCCGTCAGGCGATGGCAGCGGTGAGTATGCACCACCGAACTCCGGAGTTTGAGGCAATTTTCAAAGCTACCCGGAAACGCCTTTTAGAGCTCTTTGCCACCGATGAGGTCGTCATGCTTGCTGCTACGGGAACCGGCGCAATGGAAGCGGCAGTCAGCAATTTGTGTCACCATACCCTGCTGTATGTCAATGCCGGGAAGTTTGGGGAGCGTTTTGGACACATTGCCACAGCCGTGGGCTTAGAGCGTGTAGAACTTCGTTACGAATGGGATACTCCGGCTTCCGTGGATGATGTGATGGCGGCACTCCATGCCAACAGGGATATTGACG
Organism: Sulfurimonas sp.; assembly: GCA_003978475.1. Classification (GTDB taxonomy): domain Bacteria; phylum Campylobacterota; class Campylobacteria; order Campylobacterales; family Sulfurimonadaceae; genus QNZR01. Next base: position 4,957 of record QNZR01000116.1, on the reverse strand, counting down.
CTGTTGCCATTCAAATCTGCGAAAGTGCCGGCGGATTGCGTCATCCGGTCGAGACCATTGCCGCAGCTGTGAAAGCGTTTAATCCTGAAATAACAGTGATTGCCGACGGTATTACCGCTATCGGGGTGGAGCGTATTGATGTGAGTCACATTGACTGCGTAATTGCCGGGAGCCAAAAAGCATTGATGCTACCGCCCGGTCTGGCAATGCTAGGTTTAAGCAATGCCGCAGTTGTGAAAATTGGAGCCGGAAAAGGATACTATTTTAATTTGGCTTCCGAGATACAAAAACAGCGTCAAAATACAACGGCATATACGGCGGCAACCACACTTGTTGTCGGTCTGTTGGAGGTACTTGAAACGATAGAGCGCTATGGTGGTGCGGGTAAGCTCTATTGTGATACGGCGCGTCGCGCCAAAGCGGTACGTTTTGCCTTGGAAGCTATCGGTCTGCACAGTTATCCGACAATGCCTGCTAAAGCGATGACTACCATCGATGATGTTGATGCCGCTGCGATTCGTACGTTGCTGAAAGAGGACTTTGGTGTTAATGTTGCCGGTGGGCAGGATCATCTCAAAGGCAAAATCTTTCGCATCAATCAGATGGGCTTGATTCCACTTCATGAAACGGTATGGGTCGTGAACAGTATTGAACTCTCTCTGGCCCTTTTGGGACGTCGTCCTTATGATGGCACCGCAAGTCGTACTTTTAATGAAGAGTATTTTAAAAATAAATTGGTACCCAAAGAGACATAAATGATTTTTGAACATGAGATACCCGAAGGCAGTAAGCTCTATTTTGCCGATTCTGCCAGAGCCAAGCGACAGATAGAACAGATTGCAAGTGACCTGTTAAGTGGTCACGGTTTTTTAGAGATTGTCACACCGCTGTTTTCCTACCACCAACAGCAGAGTATTTCGGATGAGAGACAGCTTATCCGTGTGAATGACCGTACCAACCACAGTATGAGTCTGCGCGCTGACTCTACGATTGATGCGGTACGTATTTTAGGCAAACGTCTCGATCGCAACACGGCACACAAAAAATGGTTTTATATTCAGCCGGTTTTTCGATACCCTGCCGAAGAGCAGTATCAGGTTGGTGCCGAATATCTGGATGAAAGTGATCTGAGTAAAGTACTTAATATTGCCCTGGATCTTTTTAAGGCACTCCAGATGCAGCCGCTGTTGCAGATTAGCAATATTAACATTCCTAAAAAACTGGTTAAAATGTTTGATATTGCACTGGATGATTTTCGCCATATCAATATTGAAAAGCTGCTCTCTTTGGAGATTGAATGGCTGAGAAAACTGGTGTATTTACAGCATATTGAGCAGATTGACGAGGTAGTTGCCATGGTGCCTGATACCATCAAAGTAGAACTGTTGAAGATTAAAGAGATCAGCTCCAAAGCAGCCTATGACAATATGGTGATTGCACCGCTGTATTATGCCCAGATGCTTTATTATGACGAACTCTTTTTTAGGATAATTGAAGCCAATGATGTTTACGCCAGCGGTGGACGCTACAGCAATGAGGCACGAACATCGGTTGGTTTTGCTGTTTATATTGACGACGTGCTGGAAGCAAAAATGACTAAAGGAAATAGATGAGAGCGGATGTAATTGTAGGTGTTCAGTGGGGTGATGAAGGCAAAGGCAAGATTGTCGATATGTTGGCACAGCAGTATGATATGATCTGCCGCTCCCAGGGAGGACACAATGCCGGACATACCATCTGGGTTGATGGTGTGCGCTATGCATTACATCTGATTCCTTCAGGAGTTCTTAACCCCAAAGCCATCAATATCATTGGTAACGGAGTGGTGCTGTCGCCGGAATCCATCATTAAAGAGATGCGTCAGTTTGAAAATCTTGAAGGACGGCTCTTTATCTCAGATAAAGCACATCTGAATCTTCCCTATCATGCGCTTATTGATCAGGCGCAAGAGCGTCTTAAAGGGAACAGAGCCATTGGAACGACGGGCAAAGGGATCGGTCCGGCATATTCTGACAAGATCAATCGTGTCGGACATCGTGCCGGAGAACTGTTGCGCCCTGAGACTCTAGCCACTGCTATACAGAATTATTTTGAACAGAATCGAGATATCTTTGATGTTCTTGAGATTTCGACCCCCGATCCAAAAGCACTGCTTGAAGAACTTGAAGGCTATAAAGCGCAGATGGGAAGTTTTATTACCAATACTACCAATATGGTTTGGAACGCCCTTGATGCCAAGAAAAAAATTCTACTTGAAGGGGCACAAGGTACCATGCTTGACATTGACCACGGAACGTATCCGTATGTGACCTCAAGCGCTACGGTCACCGCAGGAGCCTGTACCGGTCTGGGGCTTAACCCTAAAGATATCGGTAAAGTCACCGGCATCGTCAAAGCATACTGTACCCGTGTCGGAAACGGTCCTTTTCCCAGTGAAGATACGACAGAAGCGGGAGAACGTCTTGGCAAACAGGGACATGAGTTTGGTACGACAACCGGTCGCGCCCGCCGCTGTGGCTGGTTTGATGCTGTAGCCTGCCGTTATGCGAGTCGTCTGAACGGATGTGATGAGCTGGCATTGATGAAGCTTGATGTATTGGACGGTTTTGATGAGATCAAGGTATGCGTAGCTTATGAATATCATGGCGAAATCATTCATTACCTCCCTTCAAACCTTGAAGATGTTACGCCGATCTATAAAACGTTTGCAGGGTGGCAGAAGTCTGAAGGGGCACGAAATTTCCATGATTTGCCGCCGGCTGCCCAGGAGTATGTTAAAGCCATTGAAGAGATGACTCAGACGAAAGTGGGTATGATATCAACATCACCGGATCGAAACGACACCATTTTGATGTAGGAGCGTTGTTATGCACACACGGTTTACGCAGTTGGTCAAATACAAAAACAATGAGATGCAGCAGTGTGAGCAGAAACTTTTTCACGCCAACAGTGAGTTGGTAAAAGCACAAGAACAGCTGCAATGTTCCTATCAATTGCTGCATACTCTGGAAGTACCAAAACAAGGGGATATTGAAACACTGCTTCAGTCACGATGCTCCTTTTCCATGCAGCGTAACGTGATTCGCTCACACGCGCAACGCGTCAAGCATCAAAGCCGTTTGGTAGAACAGGCAAAAGAGGAGCTTAAAGCATCTCTGATAGAGTATGAAAAATTTCAATATCTCGAAGCCGAACAGATAAAAAAAATGATTAAAAAACAAAAAAGAGAAGAGTCTAAGTCGCTAGACGAGGCAGCCTTGCAAACGTTTATAAGTAGGGCGCAATAATGCCGGTTATTTTTGTCTTTTTTTTAAGTGTCAGTGCCTTGTGGGCACTGGAGGGAACGGAAAAGCTTTTTGAGTGTACAAAAATTTTTGAAGCGCGAAAAGGGGAACTTTTAGTGGAGTTGGAACGGCTTGACGAGCAGCGTCAGGCTCTCGAAGCACTTAAAACGGCGACTGATGAACTGCTGAACAACAAAGAAAAAGCATTGGCGGAAAAAGAGAAGACGGTGGAAGCCAAACTTTTAGAAATCAAGCAGCGTGAAGCCAATGTTCAAAAAATCTTAGAAGAAAACAAGCAGGTTCTTGACACCTTGAACCGTGCTAAGATGGATCGTATTTCGCAGACCTATTCTAAAATGAAAGCCGGTGCCGCCGCACAAATTTTGAATGACATGAATGTTTCGGAAGCTTCAAAAATTTTACAGGTACTAAAACCGAAAACCGTGGGAAAAATTCTCTCTAAAATGGAGTCAAAAAAGGCCTCCGGCATTACTTTGGAGTTAACGAAAACGGTAAAATAATCAAGTATTTACCTTAACTACAGTAGAATACGAAAAATTACACTACAGGGCCATGGTATGAAAGTCACTCTCTCACACGTACCGCACATCTCCAACAAGATAGCTATTGATTTGAATAAAAGCGGATTGGTTATGATGACAAGCGGTTTGGAAGCGGTAGCACAAGAAGCGGAAAAACTGTTGCTTCAGAGTGTTAAACAAGAAGCAGCGCTTGAAGAACGTGTTAATGACATTGTTGAGGACAACGAAGAGCAGATTGATTTTTATCTCGCTGATGAACGGCAGCTTTTTTGGATGATCAAGAAAAAGCTTGCGGATGAGTATGGGGTCATTCTCTCATATGAAGAGCGTTTTTCTGATCTGGCACATAAAATTCTTGACGCACTGTATGAAGAGGATCTGATTAATTATGATGTCAGCGAGAACCGTATTAAAAATATCATTTATGATGCTATGACTTCTTTTGTTGCCGATAATGGCGAGATTGAGCAGATTGTTATTGATAAAATGAAGTCATATAAACGACAATTGATTCCCGGAACGGACGAGTATGAGATTTTATATGAGAAGCTATATCATGAAGAGTTGCAGAAAAAAGGAATGGCATGATGCGTGATGCATGGATTTATCTGGAAAATGGTACGTTTTTGCAGGCAAAGAGTTTTGGTGCCGATGCCACAAGTGTCGGTGAGTTAGTTTTTAATACGTCAATGAGCGGCTATCAGGAGATTATGTCAGATCCTTCTTATGCCGGTCAGTTTGTAACGTTTACTGCTCCGGAAATTGGTAATGTCGGCGTGAATGATGACGATATGGAGAGCAATAGGGTGTATGCTAAAGGAATGATAGTTCGACACTATCAGCAGCGCTATTCCAATTTTAGGGCACAAGATTCATTGGATGCTTTCTTGCAACAGCACGGTAGCATGGGAATTTGTGAGATTGACACACGCTACTTGACGACAATGCTGCGTCGTGAAGGGGCAATGATGATGGTTGCTTCGTCACAAATCAGTGACAAAGCCGAACTCAAAGTCATCTTGGAGAGTGCTCCGCGTATTGAAGAAGTGAATTATATCGAAACGGTAAGCACCAAAGAGCCTTATCTGCATGTTAATGGAACTTATGATGCCACACGCTTTTGCCATAATG
>QNZR01000027.1 GCA_003978475.1 Sulfurimonas sp. | reverse complement strand
AAGGAAACTCACGGCGTGCGCCGACTCAGCGACATTAAAACAGGACATCCCGTCGGTGTAGCACTCTGCGATGAAGCACTCGCAGCCTATGAACCGGATACGCTGGTGAGCATTAGCAATGTCACACAAAACATTAAAGCGGTGCTGGGTCACCTTAACGACCCCAAAGTCGATGAAAAGATTGTCCTTGCACGCTACAACAAACATGATGCTTTTGACGACGATGTTACGGCTCTTGCCCAATCATTCAAACGTGAAGTTTCCTGTGACGATTACCCCGATCGTCGTGACTTAAGAGATCTGCTCTTTTGCACCATTGACCCAGTAACAGCCAAGGATTTTGATGATGCCATCTGCTGGAATGACGCCGAACATATTTTACATGTAGCTATTGCCGACGTCAGCAGCTACGTTACCCCATTTGGTGCCATTGATGCCGAAGCTATCTACCGAGGCTTTTCAATTTACCTGCCCCACCGCTCCATCCCCATGCTCCCGCGGCAGCTCAGTGAAACACTCTGCTCACTTCAGCCGCATGTTGACCGTCTGGCATATGTCTTTGAGATACACTTGGACAAAGAGAGTCTCAAGGTCATTAAAAGTGACCTTTACGAAGCCGTTATCCATTCGCATCGCCGTTTTCACTATGACGAAGTTGACAAACTTTTTGAAGGAGCACTCCCTGCTGCTTCTAAACTGGAATCGACACTGTTTCAATCGCTGTTGCATCTGCGAAAGGTTACCGACCGGCTGAAAAAAAACCGTATGCAACACGGCTTTGATTTTCGTTCACACGATCTGGTCATGCAGCTCGATGCAGAGCAAAATTTGAGCAGTACCCTCTATGCCGAAGAGACACCCTCACATGCACTTATTGAAGACTGCATGCTGCTTGCCAATAAAGCAGCGGCACAGCGTTACGACCGGGGCGTATTTCGCATTCATGAACCGCCCAGTCAGAGCAATTTACAAAATCTCTATCAGGAACTTGCCGGCATCGGCATCTTTGTAGAACCTCAGGAGTCCGTACACGATACGATTGTCGCCATTCAGGAACAGGCCGCACAACGCGGTCTGGAAAGTGAGGTCGATACACTCATTATCCGTGCACAGATGCAAGCACGTTATGCTCCGGAAAATATGGGACATTTTGGACTCGGATTTGATCGTTACACGCATTTCACCTCACCCATTCGCCGCTACTCCGATCTCATTGTCCACCGTCTGCTTAAAGCCGTTGCGGCGAACAATAACGAAGAATCGGCATACGTGCTGCGCAATATTGAGGCTCTTTGCATCGCTCTGAGCGAAAAAGAACGTGAAGCCGGCAGCATTGAAGCAGAGTTCAAACAGCGCAAATTTGCACGGTGGGCACAAAGACATATCGGTGAACAGTTCCATGCACGCATTAACGCCACCGAACCCGAACTGACCGCCGAACTGCATGACACCATTTCCGGAGCCAGGTTCTACCTCAATGCCCCGACATTACCGCTACTGCTTTTTGACGACGTTATCGTAACTCTACAACGGGTCGATCTGCTAAGTGCCAAAATTTATGCCGTTGTCCAAGAAAAGGTCATGCCTCATGAGAAATAGACAAGAGCTTGATGCCGCCATTGGCGCAAATAAAGTGCCCCATGCCTTCATGCTCTTTGGTGAAAGCCATTTTCTCATCGACCGCTACATTGCCACACTCTGCAATATTCCCGATGCCAACATACTTAAGATGTACCATGACGAATACCATTTTGAGACGGCAAAAGCGCATCTCTCTCAAGGCTCACTCTTTGGCGGACAAAACCTTCTAGTCATTAAAAGCAGTAAAAAACTGCCCAAAGCCGATCTGGACAAACTTGTAGCACTCTGCCAGAAAAACAGTGACAATCGTTTCATTTACGGCTACTACGGTGATGACTACCGCACCTCCAATAAAGCCTTTGGCAAAAAAGTCGGCGGCGACTTTGTACGTCTTTACAACCCTTTCCCCACAGAAGCCATTAACATTGTCACCCAAGAAGCGCACCGTCTGGGCGCACAACTCGACCATTACAGCATTCAGCACCTGCTCTCCAGCCAAAACGGTGATATTGCCCTTGCCTGCAACGAGTTGAACAAATTGGCCATTTTGCCAACACCCATCACCTCCAAAGAGATTGACGAACTCGTTTACGGCATGGCGGAAGTGACTGTTGAGCAGCTTATTATGGCACTTCTGAACCGACAAGATTTTAAAAAGCCACTGGAGCGTATCTTGCAAAGCGGTGAAGATGAAATACGCATTATTACTGCATTAAGCGCGTTTATTGCCCAGCTCTACATGTTTTATATATACATTAAACTTCACGGGGTTGCCTCGGCAAAAGCTATTTTGGGGTACGAACCTCCCAAGTTTATTGTGCAGCAGCGCTCACAACTCTCCATTAAATTTAATCAGCATACCTACGAGAAGATGCTTACCCTTCTTTTAGAGACCGAATTGCAGATGAAATCGGGAACCAGAACCGACAATTATGCTCTGCTGCTTTCAGCGTTACTGAAACTGCAATCGTTCCTTTAGTATTTCTTTACTAAACCTTAAGAAAATTTTATGTATAATCACGCGTTCCTTTCTCTTTGTGCTTTTTACATGTAAAATAAAAAAGCATATTTATGTATAACCGTGAGGGATCTAAAACCAAAAGGAGATATACTCTATGAGACATTACGAAAACCTGGTAATCGTCAAGCCGACATTGACTGCTGAAGAGATCAAAAGCCAACTCAGCACTATTGAAGAAATCATTACATCAAACGGCGGCGAAATTGTTGCACGCAACGAGATGGGCATGCGAAAACTCGCCTACCCGATTAATAAAAACGAACGTGGCTTTATGTACGTTATGTATTTTAAAATGGATCCGGCTTCTATTGCAGAAGTGGAACGTCGCTACCGTATTAACGAAGAACTGCTTCGTTTTGTGACAATTAAGTACGACTCAAAACGGGAAGTGACGGCATGGAATAAGCTTGTTGAACAGACAATGCAGAAACCAGAAGCCAAAAAAGAAGCGGCACCGGTGGCCGAACCGGCAACGGAAGTACCCGAGGCCGAAACAGCACCCAAAGTCGAAACAGCACCCGAAGCACCTGCTACCGAAGCAGCCGCTGAGTAATCATAAGGATACCCCATGTACAACAAAGTCATTTTGGTCGGCAACTTAACACGAGACATCGAACTTCGCTATGCGCAAAGCGGTACCGGCATTGCCAAAACAGCGATTGCCACCAGCCGAAAATTCACCAGTAACGGCGAAAAAAAAGAGGAGGTCTGTTTTGTGGACATCACGTTTTTCGGACGCTCTGCCGAAGTCGCTAACCAATACCTTCGCAAAGGGAGTAAAATTCTTGTCGAGGGACGACTGCAGTTTGAACAATGGGTCGATCAAAACGGCGGCAAGCGTTCCAAGCACAGCGTGATTGTCGAGACCATGCAGATGTTGGATTCTCGTGGTGATGCGTCGCAAGGCGGTCATAACAATTATAGTCCAAACACCCATCAGGCACCGACACAGCAAAATGCTTATGAGCAGCCGCAACAGGGCAATGCCTACAGTGCACCGCAACAACAAAATTACGGTGCGCCACAGCAGCAAAACAAGCAAGAGACATCAATGCCAAAAAACAATCTTCCGGAGATTGACATTGATGAAGATGAAATTCCATTTTAGAACTAACGCATAAGGAAAACAACCATGGCAGAAAAACGAAGATATAAAAAACGCTATTGTAAATATTGTGAAGCAAAAGTTGATTTTATTGACTATAAAGATACCGCTTCATTAAAGTTTTCTCTCTCTGAGAGATATAAAATCATGCCTCGCCGTTTAACAGGAAACTGTAAACGTCACCAAGATATGATGACCGTCGCCATTAAGCGCGCACGTGCGGCAGCATTGATTCCGTACACGGTTACCCGCAAAGCGGTTGTCACCAACCCTTTCGAAAACCTTCGATAAATTTTAGGAGTGCTCTGCGCACTCACCCCCACCTTCCTTCTTTTTTTTTAAAAAATTTATGCTATTATTGACCTTGCAAAGGGGTGTTAATGGCATTTATGGAACGACTGCAAAGTACATTGATTTTACAGACGTCACTCTACCATCCGCAAGAAGCTCATCTTATTGAGCATCCCGAACATGCCTTTTATCAATGCATCAAACAGGCGCAATACGAACAACTGGAGCAGATGATCCTGGAGGGGTTTTCCGTCGATTTTCAAGAATGTGCCCACACACCGCCACTCATTTATGCCATTATGTTAAAGGAGTACAGAGCCGTTGAGCTACTGCTGCGTTACGGTGCCTCGCCCAATATCTGCAATACCCATCGGCAAACCCCCCTGCATATTGCTCTGTATCACCGGCTCCATGAGGTTATTCACCTTCTGTTACGTTACGGTGCCCGCATTGAGAGTCGCGATCATGATGACATTACGCCCATGCACCTTGCCGAACTTTTAGACGATGCACAAAGCATAACGCTGCTGCGCCAGACACCGGCGATGGTTCAAGAGTGTTTTTCTCTTTTTGAATGTGCCAAAAACGGAGATCTTTTTGGTTTAGTCGCAGCCAAAGAGTCACAACAATCGCTTTTTGAAGTAGATCACAAGGGCAATACATTACTGCATTATGGCGTACGCAGTCGTAACATCAAACTGCTGTGTTACCTGCTTAACAACGGTCTTAGCATTGATGCCACCAATCGGTACGGCGACACACCGCTCATCATTGCCTCACGACAGGCAAAAAGTGAGCTTCTTTTACAATTTCTCATTGACCGCCATGCAACACTTGAACATAAAAACAATGCCCATGAGACGGCGCTGATACTCAGTATTAAATTCGGTCATGCCAAAAATGCCGAACTGCTTATTGACAACGGTGCCGCCATCAATACCTTTGTCACCATTCACACACCGCTCTCACTGACCCATGATGCCATTACCTATTACACGGAGTCCACCGATGCCTTTCGTGCACTGGAGTCCAAACTCCTTATTAAAGGTGCCCATGTCGATGTCATAACCAATACACTCGGCTGGACACCGCTAATGCAGTGCGCCACTAATGCCCATACACCATACCTGCTTGAACATCTTGAGCTTCTCATTGCTCTGGGTGCCGATGTAAATCATGTCGATACCAACGGTAGGACAGCACTGATGCTGTGCATTACTCTGCACCGTCATGACGCCATTGCGATATTATTGCAGCATTATGCCGATATTAATATTGTGGATCACTTTGAGTGGAATGCGCTGATGTTTAGTTGCTACTACAACAATTACAGCATAACCGAGCGTCTGTTAAAATACGGTGCCGATGCCGCCTTTGTGGCATCCAACGGAAACTCGGCGCTTAAAATTGCACAAAAGCGACACAATAAGCAAATTATCCGGCTGCTCAACAGCTATGGTGCCGTTTCACAGGAGTAGACCAACTTACAGTTCTTTTATACTGTTATATTATAATATCTTAAATTAAAAAAAGTATTTAACATGAAAAAAACTATGATACACATTACCCTTCTTTCCATTGTTTTTCAAACAGCACTGACAGCGGGAACCGTACCGCTTCAGAGTTGGCGTACCTACACCCAGGAACCTGCAACGCTACCAAACAGGATGCTCCGCAGTACTGCAACCGAACGGCTTGAAGGACTCCGTTATCTCAATACCCTTCGTACCGGTGCCAACCTCATACCCTATCATGCCAACCGTATACTCGATACAGCCGCACAAAACCATATGAACTATCTGCTTGAACAACATCGTTTCAGCCACTATGAAAGCAACACTTCTTCAACGCTCTTTACCGGAAACAGTGCCGGAGACCGCATCCGTGCCGCAGGGTATGAATGGTCCTCTTACGGAGAAAATCTTTCATCGGGCGATCTCAATATTGTGGCATCTATAGAGGGACTTTTCAGTGCCATTTATCACCGTTTCGGCTTTTTGGATCTTCGCAATGACGAGATAGGTATCGGGTCGGTGAGCAGTACGACTTATGGCAATATGTATGGCTTCAATACCGCCAGTACCGCATGGTGGCAAACCCGATCACAAAACCCTGCCTATGTACTGTGGCCTCACAATACCTACCGTAATGCGCAAACATCCTTCAGTAATTATGAAGCGCCCGATCCGCTTCCCGAGTGTCCTGCCGGCGGTATTTCGGGAAATCCCATTAGCATCGAGTTCAATCCCGATAAAACCGGTAACATTACCATGACAAGTTTCAAACTCTTTCAAAGCAACGGCAATGAAATACGCAATACCAAAATCTTGAGTGCCGCAAGCGATCCCAACGGGTTTTTAACAACAAAACAGTTTGTCCTCTTTCCCATGACATCACTCACGCTTGACAGCTCATACCATGCGGTATTTCAGTATGATGACTCGGGTACCGGCAAGACGATATCATGGAATTTTAATACTCGACGCTACTCTGAGAAACGCTATGATGTCGTCAACGGTGGCACCTATGATCTTATAGATGGACAAGCCTATATTCTGCATCTTAAGCCTAGTGACTGCACCTGGGTACTGGGCGGCTACAGCTGGAGCAACAGTCGCACTATCGTTGAGCGTCTCCATAGCGATATTTTTCGTATTACCCTCCATGGAGACACCGATTTCAACTTTGGAAATTTTAACTTTTCTCTGCGCAGTGCTGCAAGTGACCGTGCCATTGCTCCCTCATCGTCACAGGCACGCACCACTACAGCGGCACTGTCGGTCATTCATTTTTTACTCTCATCCAAGTAAGGAGTTAGGCTATGGGATGGACCTGTCAACATGACTACCAGAGTTATTGCAAGCTGGTACAACAACCCTGCATTCCCGGTATGAAAGGGTGTACGCTCAAACAAGGTGGTGTTCTCTTTGCTCAAGAACTTCCCGGAAGTGCAAAAAAAGAGGATCAGACGAAAGAAGAGGCGATTGATTTTGCAGCGTTGGCACGCCGTCACTAAATCACAAGAAAACCTGCGAAGGTCGAAAAAGAAGTCATAGAACCCGCAAAGGTTCTATCATATTGTTAGCATGAAGGTACGTTACCCGAATCATTGGCATACTCAATCACAAAATCTTTAATGAGCATAATCTTTTTAAGTGTTTTGGGGTTCTTCAGGTACGGTGCAGCTTTTGGAAAGCGATCGGAAAACTCTTCAATAAAACCGGCAGCATCATCTTCAAACAACTCTTCCCACTCGTCTTGTGAGTGAAGCGCTGAAAATTTGGCACCGTTCATATCAAATTTAGATTTGAATTTTTTAAGATATACTTTTTGACCTTTGGCAGCATCTGCGTAAGATATGGTGACCGTTAGCATACTGAGTGCTACAATAACCAACAGTTGTTTTAACATTTTCATGTTGTCTCCATTATATTTTAGATTCAGATAACATCATACTGCAAAAGAATAAATTTAACATAAATAATTTGACTTTAACTTCCACAATCAGTTTTACTGTCTACATTTGAAACGCTGCAACGCAAAAGTGCATTTTTGAGTTTGTCAATTTTGAATTTTCGATACGTTTTACGCTCAATGTCACGGTAGCCCTCGGCATCGAGTCCCATTTGGTGCTGAATATCTTCTATACTCAATCCTGACTCTTTCATAATAAACAGGCGAAGCTCACGTTTGGTCAACTGCCGCTTCATAACGGCATAGAGTTCTCCCTCGTTGGCAAGAAACTGTTCCACATCAACATTGTAGAGTAGTGCCAGTGCGTCACGAATACTTTGAGACATGCCATAGCGGTACCACAGTGAATTTTCAAGCATTACAGTACCTTATCGAGAATGTGTGTCAGATCTTTCGTTTCAACAACAATATTGGCCTCACGCTTTAACACCTCTTTGGCACAAAAAGCGACACGGGTGTCGGCATGGACAAACATGCTGCGATCATTGGCACCGTCACCGACTACCATAGTTTGCGCGGGTGTTACCTTCAGGATATTTTGCAGACGTACGATCATATCGCCTTTGGAAAAATCAAACATCATATCACCGCCGACGAGTCCGCTGAGTTTTCCTGCTCTGTGATGCAAAACATTGGAAAAATCGGCATCATAGCCCAGGATATCTTTAGCGTAACGCGTTGCAACTCGAAAGCCCCCGCTAAAACAGACCACGGTACAACCGGCTTGCTTCAGCTCGGCAATGGTCTGTACGGCACCCTTCATATAGGGCAGATTGTGACTGATGGCCTCAACCGTTGCAAAATCCATGCCTTTTAAAAGGCTCACACGCTGTTGCAGACTTTCAAAAAAGTCCAACTCTCCATTCATCGCCCGATCGGTAATGGCGGCAACCTCTTCTTTAATACCGATAGCCTCAGCAAAAAAATCAATGGTCTCACCGTCCATTAACGTCGAATCAAAATCAAATACACAAAGTTTCATTCATCTCTTTCTTGTTATAATGACGCCATTATATCCAATAACCAAAGGGCAGACCGACTTGTTTGACACACTTATTGACAAACTGCACCACGGCAGTTATATTACTCTTGAAACAACACCGGGACATTCACCGCAGTTTACTCCGATCATTGACACCATTGAAGCACTCAGTCTTCACCGGCTTGTTGACGGTTTCAGTACCACGGACAATCCTCTTGCCAAACTCAAGTATAATGCACTCTTTGCCGCCAAACTGCTTCAGGAACGTTTTAACAAACCCGTTCTTGCCACCATGAGCATGCGTGACCGCAACCGCATTGCCCTTCAATCCGATCTCCTTGGTGCCAATGAATCCGATATCCGTACCATACTCGCACTCACCGGAGATCCGGCAAAGATCTCCGATCAGCCCAACTCCAAAGGAGTTTTTGAGAGTGACAGCTCACTGCTTTTAAATATGATCGCCTGTTTTAACAGCGGCATTGATTATGCGGGCAAACCTCTTGCACTCAAACCAAAACCCATCTACCCCTTTAGTGTGGTCAATGCCTATGCGAAAAACCCCAAAACGCTCCAAAACAAAATGCAGAAAAAAATTCTCAATGGTGCCCTGGGCATCATTACCCAGCCGGTCTACAATATAGACAATGCCAAAGTACTTCTGGAGCTTATGGAACACGCCAACAAAGAGTGTTGCCTCGAAGGAAAAGATGTGCAGCTTGTTTTTGGAGTTTTTCCGATTACCAAATTACGGACGGCACAGTTTCTATCTTCGCATGTACCAGGTATTAATGTTCCCAAATCATGGATTGAAAAATTGCGCGGAGCTCATGATATTTCCGAAGAGGAGGAGTATAAGGTTGGTTTCGAGTTAAGTAAAACCCTTTTTGACGCACTCAGGGCACTCCATCCGAAAATTCATCTGATGTGCGCCAATCAGTTTAGCGTCGCCAAAGAGATCTTACGCTAAACGGCAGGCTACTCAATCGCTTTAAGCAGTGCGTCAGTCGTAGCCAGGAACGTTGCCTTGGTAACGTTACCGCCTTCAAGATCAATGACCATAATACGATTACCTTCGTTGGCGTTACGATAACCGGCACCCTTCTCTTCGTCTAAAATGATTAATATCGGATAGTTCAAATCTTCCAAGTCCGGCAGTACCGCCATCTTGTAGATGAGTGAAGGCATTTTACTCATGTCAGCAACAAAGAAAATATTCTTACTGCTTAGGTAGTCATCAGGTTTGGATTTCAATAGATCCGTCACAACATGCCCCATATCTTTTGTAAAAGCAAAAATGACTTTGTTCGCCTCGGTGAGCGTATGCTCTTTGTCAAACTGGTCGCTCAATGTCGCATGGTTCAACGGCTCGCCAATGGTAATATTAGGGGCAATAACACCGCTTTCAATGACAACTACTTCCGTGCTAACCGGGGTTTCATTACTCTTGGAACACCCTGAAAAAAGGGCTACCAAAGTTGCTAATACAAGAACGACAATACTCTGTTTCATGTTGTTTCTCTCCAAATATAATTTTTGTACTGAAGTTATACAAGAACTATTCTGTTTTACTCTTAAAATTTACATGTAAATTCCTCCGTTGCGTTTGTGTGAAGCTCATTTTTTCGTTCAAAATTTAAACTTCTTTTGTTATAATCTACCCCATTAATAGCAAAACTAGGAACACCATGATAGACTTAAAACAACTTCAGAACAATTTTGATGATGTCAGTGCCCAGCTTCGGCGTAAAGGGGTGGACGCTACGGTACTGGCTTCTATTCAGGAGAAAAACAGTGCCCTAAAAACCGCTAAAGCCAATTTTGAAAAAGCACAGGCCGCTCAAAATGAGATGAGCAGACTTTTTGGACAGTACAAACGTGAAGGTAAAGACATTGGTGAACTTAAAGCCAAAGTTGATGCCAACAAAGTACATATTAACGAGCTTCTTGAGAAACAGCGCGATGCGGAAGAGGCACTCACTTCCATCGTTATGGGCGTACCGAATCTGCCGGATGCATCCGTACCTGAGGGAATGGATGAATCCGATAATGTTGAAATACAAAAAGTACTCACGCCGCGCACCTTCTCTTTTAGCCCCAAAGAGCATTGGGAGCTGGCCGAGGCTAACGGCTGGATTGATTTTGAACGGGGTGTAAAGATTGCCAAAAGTCGTTTTAGCGTTGTCTATGACGAGGGAGCGCGACTGGAACGTGCATTGATCAACTTTATGCTCGACTTTAACCGTGAGCGCGGATTTACCGAAGTCAGTGTTCCTGCCATAGTCAACCGTACCGCCCTTGAAGGTACCGGACAATTACCGAAGTTTGAAGACGATCTTTACAAAATAGAAGATGAGGCACTCTATCTGATTCCTACAGCCGAAGTCCCATTGACCAATCTCTTTCAAGATGAGATTATAGCAGCTGAAAGTCTGCCCGTTACCATGACCGGTTACACCTCGTGCTTTCGTAAAGAAGCCGGTTCTGCCGGACGCGACACCCGCGGTATGATTCGTCAGCATCAGTTTCACAAAGTCGAACTCGTAGCTCTTGCACACCCCGACCACAGCGATGCGCTCTTTGATGCCATGGTGTCTTGTGCCTCAGATCTGCTAAGAGCTTTAGAGCTGCCGCACCGTCTGGTGAATCTATGTGCGGGGGATCTGGGTTTTAGTGCGGCTAAAACCATCGATCTTGAAGTCTGGCTTCCGGGTCAAAATACCTACCGTGAGATTAGCTCTATCTCCCACACCCGGGATTTTCAAGCGCGACGGGCAAAAATACGTTTTAAAGAAGGAAAGAAGAACCGGCTTGTCCATACGCTTAACGGCTCATCCCTTGCCGTAGGGCGCACCATGGTTGCCATTATGGAGAACTTTCAAAATGCCGACGGCACCATTGTCATTCCCGATGTTTTACAAAAATACATGTAAAAAGAGATAGTGTGGCAGAGCTGGAGCACGAAGAGATTATCATTATTGAAGAAGATCCCGACACGTCAAAGGATGCCGATATATCCGGTGATACCCATGCACAAGAACGCGGTATTGACCTTAAGAAAATCGTCCTTATTATAGCTACGGTGCTCATTATCATTCTTCTGGCGCTCATTGCTTATTTGCTGGTAGGACAGCAGGATAATGACGAGGGCTTTAACACCAACTTTAACGAAATCACTACCAAACTGGATGCAGAGAAACCCGATGTCATTGCCATCAGCCGTCTTGAAAAAATGATTGCCAAAGCCAATACCCTCTACAGTAACGGTGACAAAGAGAACGCTCTGGTGTTATATGAAAAAATTGCCCACTACAGCGAAGCGATCTCCCAATACAATCTGGGTGTGGCGCAACTCAAAGAGCAGCGCTACGGTGATGCCCTTAAAAATTTCAACAAAGCCATTCAAAGTGGTGAACGAGAATGTGCCAGTGCCATCAATGCTGCGGTCTGCTCCTTGCATTTGAACAATACGGACGCTTTCGACTACTACATAGAACTTGCGTATGCCTCACTCGCCAAAGAGAGCAACTCGGCACTCTACTCATACTACTACACCCTCATTAACTACTATAAGAAAAACTACCAGGAAACGCTTATTGCACTACGCCATCCAACATCATCAGCATACCAATACACGCAAGACAAGCTCCACACCAAGATCAATACACTTTTTGGAAATTATTATGATGCCCTCAACACTCTGGAGAACACGCTTCATGAAAAGGACTATTTCACCCTGGCCCTTCTATATGCCAATATTGGTGACTTGACCCTTTCTAAAAAATATCTTCTCGATGCCATTGCCATCAATAAAAACCCCATGAAAGAGCAGCTTGCCCTTGCGTTCATTTATCTCAAATCGGGGCTGATTGAAGATGGCGGCACCCTACTGCGTGATACAACCGATACATACGATGAGGCCGTTTACACACCCTATCCGGTTCATGTGCATCTGAAAAAAGCCCTTTTTGATACGGAGCTGGCTCAAGAACACTACCGTAATCATGTCATCAACAGTCGCAGAACTCTATATGAAACCCTCTTCTACTTTTCACCCTATCGTGTCTTCAATGCGGAACAGACCATCAGTTACATCCGTAAAGGCAATGCCAATATCTATATTGATGACATCAGTAGTGCCAAAGAGTATTTACACTACAGCAAACAGCTCTCCCAAGTCAATAAAGGCATTGCCGAAGCCATTCAAAAATCACTCTCTTTTCACTTAAGAAGCGCCAATAAACAGTTACGAGAACTTCTTAAAATTGAGCCCAAACACTCCATTTTAAATTATAATCTGGCACTCACCTATGCACAACTTGGTGATCATGACAATGCCTACAAATATTTTTTAAAATCCTATCATCTCGATGCCAATAACTATCTTTCGGGCATTTACGCACTGCTTAGCGGTCAGTTGCTGCACAAAGAATCGCAAAAACTGCACGCTATTTTAAAAGAAAACCTCGCCAACGAAGATGACACTGAAGAGTTCGAGCTCTACCGAACCCTGCTCCATATTGCAACACAAAACTATGTCGGCACCCTCCCCTGGATTGAGCACCGGCATAAAGATCGTCCGCTCTACCTGGCTCTTGAGTATATTATTGCATCAAAGTTCAATAAACAAGATGTCATGCGCCAAGCCACCCAGAAGCTTAGCCATCAGCTCCCCTACGACATCGTGCCGCACCTGCTCTATATTCATGCTCACAACAAAGAGCTCTCAAAAAAAGCCTATGCCGCCGCCGCACTGAGCTATCTGAAACAACAAAAACTTCTTTTTGACGATCTCTACTATGGGCCGTTTCTGACCCGCTATCTTTATGCTCAAATGGCACTGATTACCGGTATGCTGCATCCTTTGCATACGCAACTGCAACAAACACTTCAAGCTACGAACGATAATCCGCAAGATATTATCAATGCCCTGGCCATCATCGCACTCTATGCCCAAAAGTTTGAAGAGTCCTACAGTCTGTACAATCAACTCATTGACGACTACAAACAACGTGATGCACAGACCCTTTTTCTAGGAGCTGTTTCCGCCATTGCCTCAGAGCACAAAGCCAACGCCATCGCACTATTGGAGCTGGCAAAACTCAAAAATCCCAACGATATGGAGAGTCGTTATGCTTTGGGACTGCTCTATCTTGAAATCAAAAACAATCATGGTGCTGCCATTCAGTTTCAACGCATCGGCAATAATGGTTTTCACTCAGAATATTTTAACTTCGGTATTCAGACCAAAGAACGTCTGTTTCAAAAAAGAGCCCAATCAGCGTCGAAACACTAATGCTTTTTAAAGAGTTTGTAGCGGCGGCTTAAATGCAGTAGCGCCTGAACCGGTCCATATAAAATATAGAGAATAAAAATAAGCGCAAAGCCCTCCTTGGGGTAGACCACAACAACCGATGCCGCAATCAGCAGCGTGACAAAAAGCCGCATGTAGTGCAATGACTGAAGGTCAAGCTTTTTAAAACTCGGATAGCGGATATTGCTGACCATTAACAGGGCAACCGATGCCGCAGCAATCAAAATGACATATTTATATGCATGCATAGAGACATAATCTTCAAAAAGCAGTACCAATACCGATATAAATACTGCTGCCGTAGGAATGGGAACACCAATAAATACCGACGGCTCGACCTGTGAGGTCATCACATTAAAACGTGCCAGACGAATGGCTCCCAACACGACAAACATCGCACTTACCACAACACCCACACGTCCGTAATCATGACCGATATACATGTAAATCAACAGTGCCGGCGCCACTCCAAATGCCACAATATCGGCAAGCGAATCAAATTCTACTCCAAAGCGGCTACAGGTATTGGTCATGCGAGCCACCCTTCCGTCAAGTGCATCAAAGACCAGTGAAAGCATTACCAGCCACGCCGCAAGCTCATACTCACCCTTAATGGCACTCACCATACTGAAAATACCGACAAAAATGGAAGCAGCCGTAAACATATTGGGTAAAATATACGCCAGTTTCTTTGGGTGGCTTCCTCGCTGCATGCCCATATGTACTAATTACTTTTTCGCTGTTGCGTTGTCGTTATCGTTACTTTGCATCTTACTCTCGATGCCATTGTCTTTTTCAAATTCGGCAATAATTTCTCGAACCTGATCACCGGAAATATTCTCTTTTTCATACAACAATGTCACCATCTTCTCAATTGCCGGCGCATACTCTTCTAGTCGGTGTTTCACAGCTACATAATGTGATTCAAGGGTCTTTTTAATGTAGGCATCCATATCTTCAGCCATCTTGTCACTGTACTCGCGAGACTGCTGCATACCACCGCCTAAAAAGGTGCTGCGCTGCTTCTCTAGCACCATTAATCCGGCAACCTCACTCATACCGTATACCTGCACCATCGATTTAATAATATCCGTAGCACGTTCCAAATCATTACCGGCTCCGGTGGAGATCTCGTTAAAAAAGACCTCTTCGGCGGCACGACCACCCAAAAGAACATCCACTTCGGCAAGCAACTCATATTTTTGTGCCAAATATTTATTCTCTTCCGGAGTATTAAGCGTATAGCCCAAAGCGGCCAGCCCTCTAGGGACAATGGAAACTTTGGAAACTTTTTTGGCACCCTTGGTCGTCTCCGCCATCAATGCGTGACCACTCTCATGATAGGCAACAATCTTTTTCTCTTTTTCATTAATACGACGGCTCTTTTTTGCCAGTCCGGCAATCGCACGCTCTACCGATTCCCGTAAATCTGCCTGCGTCACCGTACTCTGGCTTTTACGACCGGCCAATAATGCCCCTTCGTTAATAATATTTGCCAAATCAGCACCGGCCAGTCCTGCGGTGAGACGTGCCAACTCTTCCAAATCGACATCTTTGTCGACCTTAATGCCTTTAATATGGACTTTGAGAATTTCAACACGTCCCTCAAAATCCGGTTTATCCACTAAAACCTGTCGATCAAAACGCCCCGGACGCAGTAATGCCGGATCCAAAATTTCAGGACGATTGGTTGCGGCGAGCACAATAATCGGTACATCAGTACTAAAACCGTCCATTTCGGCCAAGAGTTGATTCAGTGTCTGTTCGCGTTCATCATTACCACCCATATTCGCACCTGCGGCACGACTTTTACCAATGGCATCAATCTCATCAATAAAAATAATCGACGGCGCATCTTTTTTGGCCTGCTCAAACAGATCGCGCACCCGTGCCGCACCGACACCGACAAACATCTCAATAAAACTTGACCCCGAAACCGAGAAAAACGGTACATCGGCTTCCCCGGCTACCGCTTTGGCCAAAAGTGTTTTACCCGTACCCGGACTTCCGACCAACAGTACGCCCTTGGGAATTTTTGCGCCCAACTCGACATAACGGCCCGGATATTTTAAAAAATCTACAATCTCTAAAACTTCCTCTTTGGCTTCTTGGGCACCGGCAACATCATCGAACTTGGTCTTGGGTTTTTCAGAGCTAATAAGCTTTTTCGAGTTCCCCATGCCCAGAATACCGCCACCCATACTTTTTTGCATCCGACTGGCAAAAAACATCCAAATACCGATAATTAACAGGAACGGCAACAGCCATCCAAACATTTCGGTAAACCAGTTCGTTTCGCTAAACCCTTTGTAATCAATGCCTTTTTTGTCCAGCAGGGGAATCAGTGTGGTATCATTACCGACCATACGGGCACTGTAGGAGTGCTTGATGCCGTCCAAATCGGAAAGCGCCCGGATATACGTCTGCCCGATTGCCACTTTATTGACCTCACCATTTTCAATCATCTTCTTCAATTCAGCATAGCTGACCTCTTTGTTGATGACATTTGCCGTCGAAGCACCCATGCGGCTGTCAATATTTCCCTGATCACCTACAAGCGCCTTAAAGACCATAATCACCACAATAGAAAAAATGGCAAATGTCAGTAGCGGATTTTTATTAAAAAAGTTATTGTCATTTTCCGGTTCGGGCTTACCCATTAAGTTGTTCCTTTTAAAATCAATGTTACCCACTCGTCATGTGGGATTTTTTCTACCAGTTTAAAATCGCGATATTCTCGCAGCACTTTAGCCTCATATTTGTCTAAAATTCCTGAAAGAATTAAAGTAGCGCCACTTTTGAGTACCTTTTTTAAGTCTTTTGCCATAAATACCAGTACATCGGCAACAATATTGGTAATCACCACATCATACTGCTGTGATGTACCGTTTGCCGAACCAACCCACATATGGCGCAGTGCCATACCGTTTTGCCGGACATTTTCTCTGGTATTGGCGATAGAGAGTTCATCGCTGTCACAAGCATCAACCGTAGCACCAAGTTTTGCAGCGGCAATCGCTAAAATACCACTGCCGCAGCCGACATCCAAGACGGTATCATTCTCTTTTACTATCATAGCAAGTGATTGTAAACAGCCTGCCGTTGTAGGGTGATGCCCGGTTCCAAAAGCCAGTGCCGGATCAAGGGCAATATTGAGGGCATCTTTTTTGGGAGTATCCCATGTCGGGTGAATATAAAACGGTGGCACCGAAACAGCAGTAATATGTTGCCGGTATACCGCAATCCAGTCATCGTTTTTTTCGCGACTCAACTCCAATTCAACACTAACATTTTGTGTTAGCGCTTTACTCAAGGCTTCAGAGAACTGCTCAATACCCCATGCAATCGTGGAAAGATCATCTTCACTGCGAATAATAAAAGCATTCTCAATCTCTTCAAAACCGACAGGGAGCGTGTCACTCAAAAAATCACAAAAAAGGTCATAATGAGAAGCGGGGCGCACTATAAGTTGATAATAGTATTCTTGCATCAACTATCCCAATACATCCTCGAGCTTCTCTTTGAGTACCTGCGGCGTAAACGGTTTGACAATATAATTGTTCACACCTGCTTTAAGCGCCGTAATCACTTCTGCCTTTCCCCCTTCGGTTGTGACCATAATAATGGGCATATCTTCAAATCGTGCATCGGCACGAACTTTTTTAACCAACTCCAAGCCATTCATTTCCGGCATGTTCCAATCGGTAATTAACACTTCAGTATCGGGATTGGCATCGATCTGTTCCCAACCTTTTAAACCGTCTTCCGCTTCAAGAAGATCTTTGTGTCCAATGCGATTGAGCGTATTTTTAATAATACGTCTCATTGTTGAGCTATCATCGACAACAAGTATTTTCAAAATCAGTCCTTTGACAAAAAATATCTAAATATCTAAAATAATAACAAATATTATCTAAAAATTGTTTGTAGTAACTTTAAAAATATTTACTTATATCAATTGTACCCTCATAATAGGCTTTTCCGACAATGACTCCCTCAATATTTCCTGCAGCTATAAGTGCTTCAATATCATGCTCGTCTTTCACCCCGCCGCTGGCAATCGTCGCAACACCCGATGCATTAGCCATCTCTTTGGTAAACGCAACATTGACGCCACTGAGCATGCCGTCACGTCCGACATCAGTACAGATTATCGCCTCAACACCCGCATCGGCAAACTCTCGTGCCAGATCCGTTGCTTTAAGCCTGCTGACTTCCCCCCATCCTTCAACGGCAACATAACCGTCAATAGCATCAATACCCACAACAATTGGGTATTTCGCCGCCATTGCTTTAACAAATAACGGATCTTTCACCGCAACAGAGCCTAAAATCACACGGTCAATACCCAGATCCAAATACTGTTTGATGGTATCTTCGGTACGAATACCGCCGCCAAGCTCTAACTTTACCCGAGAGTTTTGGCGAATTTTTCGGATCTCCTCAAGATGTTCCGGTTTTCCGGAAAATGCCCCGTTTAAATCCACCAGATGTACCCATGTCGCTCCCATCTCTTCAAACGTTTTGACCAGCTTCCATGGTGCGTCCGAATAGACTTTGGCACTTTCCATCAAACCTTTGGAAAGCCGTACGGCTTTCCCGTCTTTTAAATCAATTGCAGGAAAAATTGTCATGGTACCCCTTATAGTTCAATAAAATTTTTTAAGATTTGCAAGCCGTTCTTGTGACTTTTTTCCGGATGCGGCTGAATACCCAAAATATTCTCATGTGCCACCGCACTGGCAAACGTGTAGCCATACTCTGTCGTACCGATACAATCACAATCAAACGAACAGGTCACATGAAATGAATGTACAAAATAGAGATAGTGCGCCTCATCGAGTTGTTCAAATAACGGATGATCTGTTGTGAACATACGATTCCAGCCCATATGCGGTACTTTCAGCGAGTGTGAAAATTTTGACCTATCGAATGCTTCGACATGCCCTGGTATCAATCCAAGTCCCTGATGTGACCCAAACTCCTGAGAGCTCTCAAACAGCAGCTGCATCCCCAAACAGATACCGAGCATATAGTTGCCGCTTTGCGCAAACTCATGCAGTGCTTCAACCATATGACGCTCTTTGAGGTGCTCCATCGCATCACCGAAGGCACCGACTCCGGGCAAAATCAGCTTATCGTATCGATGAAACGTATCGGGATCGGATGTGACAATCACATCACTGCCCAAGCAGGCAAATGCATTTTTGACACTGGCCAAATTACCCATGTTATAATCAACAACAGCGATCATGCCTACTCTTCTTTTGAACCGGTCAGTTTAATATACACCGCCAATCCAATCAGTAAAATACCCACACCCGCAATAATATAAATCGCATTAATAAGCATATCGGGGTCGGTAATAGCGAACTTAAAGACCAGCATCAGAGCCTCAATGGAAAGCGCAATAATAATGGAGCCCAAAAAGCGCACCATGGTATGGTGAATATCACGATGCTTGTCATCATGATGATTGCCCATCACCTCCTCTTCAAACAGGGTCTTGCACAGATCTAAAATTGCCAACGAAAGTGTCAGAAGAATCGTGGCTTCAAAAATACCTTTGATCTCAATTTTATGAATATTAATGCCAAATGCCAAAAATTCCTGTATGCCTTTAAGAAAAAGCAGCAGCGCAACCAGCGCCAGAGCCGCCACAAAACCACCGTAAGCATATTTAAATATTTTTCCAAAAATAGCTTCACGTGCCATGGGATGGGCAATTTTTAAAACAGCATCCAGCGGCATATCCAAACAGGCAACATAAATAATATTCCCTTTGTCATCAAAAATAGGCTGCGATGCCGTCACCGTCAACTCTTCGGTTATGAGTGACGGATAGGGGTCGGTAATCGTACAGCGCTTCTCTTTGATGGCACGATAATAATAGGCACGATTGGAGCGGATCAGTCCGGCATCTTCTTCTGTTCGTTCTTTTCCCGGTAAAAAAGTGGGGCTTATCTGCACCCCTTTTTCATCTAAAAGATACACCCCTTCACAATCTTGCAGATCGCCTTTAATTTTACGCAAACGCCCAATAACCGTCTCTGCCGTAATTGCCGGTGTCCGATTGGGAAGATTTTTAGAAAACAGGTAACAAAAATAAGCACGTGCTTTGGTACGCACTTCGGAAAACTGTTGTATGTCTAAAGCTACCATGGTTAACTCCTCAATATCAATACGCGATTATAGCGCATTATAGTGCCGCTCCAATTCTCGGTAAAGCTCTTGGGGCTTTAATACTCCGTGCTCTTCCCATATCAGCTTCATGACAAGATTATCTTCCTGATCGTTCCATATTTTCATGTACGTTCCTTCCTGATACCCGTGATCCTGACGAAACTGATTGAGAACATTTTTACCGACATAGAGCCGGTACAGTGATGCCGCATCCAAATTGCTCATATAACAGAGTCGTAAAAAACTCTCTATTAACTCACTTAAATCAAACGTATTGGGAGTGAGCACATGGCACATTATTCGCTCAACCTGCTCCATAATCTCCTCGGGTGATGCCAGAACGGTCTCTTGTTTAAGGGTCTCGTATATCGCCAATTCCGAGACATAAAGCGCGAGCTCTTCAGCACCGCCTCGAAACTCCCTCGCATACTCCTGAAGAGCCAAAGAGATCACAAAGTGCCACACATCGACGACCTCAATTTGCAAATTTTCCCAGTCAGGCTCGTCATGAATGCTTTTCCAGTGCTTCCACGAAAACGAGTCGATCATCTCGGCACACTCCATATAAATACACCGTTTCCAGTTAATACGTTTACCGTTTTTGGTGACCCCTTCTTCCCAGTTTTCTCCATTGGTTGCATCGTTAAGCTGTTGTTGCAGCTGAATCATTTGCAGCGCTTTATCCATCACCCTCTCCTAACATTTTTTTAAGCTTTGCTATCATCTCTTTGGCACTGTAGTTGCGTGGAACAACCTGGGTAACACCATATTTTTTAAAAACCTCCGGCTGATAGTCACTCAGCATCATCACCTTGGGTGTCACCGGACTTTGTTGTCGATACTGCTCCATAAAGTCAATACCACTCATCTGTTGCAGCGTATCACTGAGAATCAGGAGGTTGGCTCGATTGGCAAGCCCCCAGGTAAGCGCACGACTTTCGTCAATAAAGGTTTGAATGAACATATTGAGTCCTGCACGTGTACAAATACGCTTTAACTCCAAGACGCCGTCAATATCATCAAGTAAAATAACCGTCGTATACTTATCTACCGTTTTTAGATACTCAAAAAGTTTAAACAGCTCTCGCTGTTCATGAGAAAGCTTCTCTTTATCCAGAGAACTTAAATAATATTTTAAATAAGTTTTGGAACTAAATTCTCCATCAATTTGGGCTTCGGAAAAAAATCGCTTGATAACACGAGAGCGTTTAGCTTTTTCCCATAAAACAATATCGAAAATAAATGCCTGCGTATCCAGAGTCTGCAACAGCAGCTTCTCGTATTTGGCAGCCTGCGTCTGAAAGCTTTCTGTGAAACTTTCTTTATAAACAGAGCGAAACTCGCTCATGGTCTCCTGATCTTCATGCAGACGTTCTCCCAACGTCGCGCACATATGTACCACATCGACATAGGTGCCTTTCAAGACACGATACTCCTCTTCGGCACGCTCGAGTGCATCTCCGGCAAGCGAACGTATGGCTTCAGCTTTGGCCGCTACGCTTCTTTGCAGATACTGCTCTTTTTGCTGAAGCTCATGGAGCACACCGCTGACCTCTTCTGAAGCGCGTTCCATCGCCGTGTAATCTTCTTGCTGTTGTAAAAATATGGTTTCAAAAGCACTTTCAGGCAGATTGCTTTTCGCTTTAAAATCATCATACACGGCACTCATCTGCAAGAGATCTTCTTTGATTTTTTTAATCTGCGGAGTCACAAAGTTCATATCCATTTCGGAGAGGTTGTTAAACGTTGTAAAAATAAAACGGCGCATTAACAAAAAATTGAGCTGACCCGAACTGTTGTTGTATTTGAGATTTTTGCTAACATAACGCTCAATCTTGCTAAAATAGACTTCAATGCATTTTTGTGCATTACAACTCAACTGAATACTCTGAGGACGGTGGTTATAATCTTGCATCAAAGCATCAAACGGTTGGCGATATGACGTATCGGTCTGTGAAGGTTTGGCAGCATGCTCTTCAGGTGCCGGGACCGACTCAGAAGATGGCACCCGTACCGACACCGCACGCTCGTTGAGAATCTCAAATACTACTTCGAGTCCTACCGAGGGCATCTGATCGTAATCATCCCAATCCATGACACGAAAAGAAAACTTACCGCTATCAGGCGTCATAATCATGCCGTTACCGTCATTGACATTATAAAAAACGATCTTACCGCTTGCTTTCATTGTGTGATTGTACTGTATAATTGCTTATGCAAACACTTAACTGTAAACGGTGCCGGCACTATTTTGTCACATGGCAGAACAATCAGCCTCACGGCTGCAGAGCCTATGGCTTTCGCTCCCTTCAGATCCCTTCGGTCGTCGTCCAACACAGCAGCGGTATGCCCTGTTCTCTCTTTAGGCTCAAAGAGCACGCGTCCAAGTAAGTTTAACGCCAAAGCCCAGACGGTTGTCGGTAAACTTGATGTGATCCACACGAATGCACCACAGGAGAGGACGCATTATTTTGGCATAGGGGAATTTTTGAAAATACTCCCGCTCGAGTGTTGTTGATTCCAGTTCATGCATACGACCATGACACTGCACGCCCTGTATGGTTCCGATATCATGGGTTTCAAGGGCAATACTCAGGGCAACATACGGATGATGCAGCACATTGCGAATATGCTGTGTTTTAGGGTCTGATGCCATAACAAAACAGACCTCTTTCGCATTGAAACTGTAAAATGCAGCACAGTTATAAGGCTGATTGTGATGTACGGTCGCAAGGCTTAAAAGGTGGTGTTCTTGAATAAAACGGCACATACGCTCAAAATCGGAAGGCATGATGGAGCGCTCCGTTCAATGCCGTAAAAACCGGGTAATAATATCAGACATCTCATCAGCTGCTTCGACGGCTTTTTTCTGAATAAATCGTTCAAAGAACATGTCGATATTTTGTTCAAATGATCCAAAAGCGGTCACATACTCTTCGCGTTTGGGATTAATTAACAGTGAATGCTCGAATTCACGAGCAATAGTAACAATATCAATGACCTGCCCACTTGTACCGATAGCAACAAAAAGCTCACACTGCGCAATGGCCTCATAAATACGACGATACTCCGGAGCACTCTCTCCAAACATGACGACATTATGCCGTATCGAATGACTCTCACAGCGTGGACAGACATCCTCTTCATTTTGTGCCTCATAACCAATATCCCATACATGAGCACACGCTTCACAACGAAGGTCGGTCAGCGTACCATGAAGATTGACGACCTCCTGACATCCGGCACGTGCTAAAAGATTGTCTACATTTTGTGTCAAATGTATAATGCGTCCGGGATACGCCTGCTCCAATGCCGCGAGACTCAGATGTGCTTTGTTGGGTTGTTTGTCCTGAAGGTCACGACGCCGTGCATTGTAAAACGCTGTCACCAGCGCCCGATCCTGTTCCCATCCCTGGGTCGAGCAAACCTGCATGACATCATAATGCTCCCATAGTCCGTCATGGTCTCTAAAGGTACTAATGCCGCTCTGCGCACTCAAGCCTGCACCGCTAATAATCATCACTTTACGCATGGACAAAACTCCTCAATGCATCATCCAGCCGATGCAGTGCCTCATCCATGACAGCACTCGGTACGGCAAAGTTCAGGCGCATAAATCTGCTGCCCTCTTTTCCAAATGCCAGTCCGGGGCTCAGCCCCAAGCGGGCATCGTCAATGAAAAACGCCCGTAATTGTGCATCGGTTAACGCCATTTTATCACAATTCAACCATGCCAGATACGTGCCTTCGGGAAACGTGCAGGTTATAAGATGTCGATGCTGCTGTAACATCTTTTGCAATTTGTACTGATTGGCTTTAAGGTGCACCAGCAAAGCATCAAGCCATGCCTCTGACTCAGAATAGGCCGCTTCAAAGGCAACGTGGGCAAAAACAGTACCTTCGGCAAAATGAATACTGCGGTATTCTGCTTCAAAACGCTCCCGCATCGCCGCATCGGCAATGACTGCCGTTGAGATG
>QNZR01000067.1 GCA_003978475.1 Sulfurimonas sp. | reverse complement strand
ATACTCTTTCCGACTGCGGAGAATATCGGCTATGTCGGGGAGAAGACCCAGAAAAATCGTGATCATTTTGGAAACAATTCGCTTTTTGTCGGAATGTCTCAGAAAAAAGGAGTCTGTTACGGCGTTTGCGAATTTTCACTTGAGACCATTCCCGATAATGCCATCATTACTGAAGCACATATCTCATTTTATCCGATGAATCGTGTCTCCGTACAGGTTGAGCGTTACGGGGAGTGGCGAGTAGGCATGCTCGATGAGCGCACCGTAGGAGCATTGTACAGTTTTGACGACATTAAGAACGCCAAGATTGTCGGTTATATTGATCGACCGACAAAATCGCATCAGCTTTCTCAGGGCATTTGGCGCACGTATGAATTTGCGTCACAAGAGGTGGCACTGCTGCAAGAAGCGCTGAAGCGCAAGAAAGCACTGTTTCGCATGGAGGGTCCAACCATGTTACCCCTGGATCGTTCCTCACAGCTCATGCAGTGGGATATCGGCTATGGAAAATTCAGCTCCGGGCTGACCTACCGACCAAAACTCGATGTCTCTTACACGTTACATGACGTTAAGCTGGAGGTCTCAACGCATAATGAGTTTACCATTTCCAAAGAGGGTCTTGAAGAGCAGGCGCTGACCTGTGGTTTTGATGCCAATGGAGATATTATCTACTCCTTTTTGGAATTTGACCTCTCAGCAATGCCGGAGATGGAAAATACGGTTATTGCCAATACTTACGTTGAGTTGCAGGCCGATACCATCTCAGCCCAGGATAATTTGCGGTTTCATCTTGAAATGGTGCGCTGTAAAGGCAACGAGAAAAATTTTGTCAATATTCAACATCGTGATGTCATTGAGCGTGTCGGGTATGATGTCAGTATTTCCGATCTGAAAAATCAGCAGGTACAGCGTTTTGTTTTTGACACCTACGCCATCAAAGAGCTTATCAAGGCCGTTTCAACGACGCAAAAACTGCATTTTGTTATTTATGCTACGTCACCGAAAATTTTTACCAAATCCAATGACGTCAGTTTTGTTGATGACAAGCTGCATCATAAACCCAAGCTGGTGATTCATTATATGAAGAAACGGCGTTATGGCGTGGAAGGCGTGCGTCACTTACGCTACAGCATGGAAAACAATATGATACGTCTGGATTGGGAGAATCCGAAGCATGAGGCATTTTGCGGGGTGATTGTCGTCAAAAACCGTTTTCATGTGCCATGTTCACCTTATGACGGGCAGAAGCTATACGGAGGAAGTGCCAGTTATACGTATGACAATTTCGGTGCCAAGGATGTGACTAAATATTATGCGGTATTTACCTATGATGAGGTGCCCAATTTTTCCGAGGCGTGTGCTCTGGAGTACCACGCGGACAAATAGGGCGGCTACAACGCCTTTAAAGCCCGGTCAATATCGCGTTTCATGCTCTTTTCTTTAAGATCATGGCGCTTGTCATGAAGTTTTTTACCACGGGCGACGGCAATTTGAATTTTGACTAAGTTTTTACGGTTAAAAAACATCTGAAGCGGTACAATGGTGTGTCCCTCTTTGTCAACAGCTTTAAGCATTCGATTAAGCTCCTTGCGATGCAGCAGCAGTTTTCTGCTGCCACGCTCTTCGTGACCGTAGTAGTGGTGGGTGGTTTCAAGACGACCGATATGAGCATTAAATAAAAAGGCCTCAGTGCCGACAAGACGAACGAAACTGTCCTTGAGATTGACCCGACCGGCGCGAATGCCTTTAACCTCACTCCCCTTTAAGACAATACCGGCTTCAAATTTTTCCAATATTTCATAATCAAAATAGGCTTTTTTGTTTTTGGCTACCGTCTTACCCATGAGGCACTACCTTAAAAAAACTGCTGCCGCTGCCACTAAAAAAGTAGGCAGGTTTTACATGTAATTTTAGATCAGGGTACTCATGACATGCCGGCACAAAGAGGTCGTTTGCCTCTGCAATCGAGGTATGCTGTAAAATCTCTTCAGAAGAACGTTCTGCCCACCGGTGAGCGTCGTGTTCAGACAGGGGATTAAAATGGTGTTTACGATAGCTTTGATAAACACGGGGGGTGCTGATCTCAATATCGGGTGTGGTGACATGAAGCTTTAATGGCGGCTCTTCATAGGGAGTGACAATCTCACCGAT
Organism: Sulfurimonas sp.; assembly: GCA_003978475.1. Lineage (GTDB taxonomy): Bacteria > Campylobacterota > Campylobacteria > Campylobacterales > Sulfurimonadaceae > QNZR01. Next base: position 25,944 of record QNZR01000067.1, on the reverse strand, counting down.
ACCCGAAACATTGGCGCTGTGGTATTGAGAGATAAAAAAGGGAACATCGGCACCAATGCGCAGCCCGATGGCACAAAGTGTTTCCTTGCTGAGACCCAAAGCAAGGAGCTCATTGCATGCCAATAACAGTGTTGCCGCATTAGAGCTGCCTCCGCCAAGACCGCCAAATGCCGGAATACGCTTTTCTACTACAAGCTGATGTGCCGTAAAAAAATCATGTACGCGTGCTGCACAACTCTGCTCTTTTAAGGCGCAATACGCTTTATAGAGGGTATTGTCTTCCAGCCGACAGGTAAAATGACCATGAAGGACAAAAGGCGCCGTATCGGCTTTGGGTTTGAATGTGATGGTATCATACAGAGATTCAATGCGCATAAAGCGGGAGATGATCTCATGGTACGCCCCTCTCGTACCGGTGATTTTAAGAAAGATATTGACTTTTGCCACAGCTTTAAAGGGGCGAAGACTCATGACTTGTACTTCGTGTAATACGCTTCAATGAAGGAGTCATCGTGTTGCTTTGATGCTGCTTTGTTGGCATTCTCGACCTCTTTGAGAAGTTCTGAGCGGATAATATTAACCTCTTTGGGCGCATCAATGCCAAGTTTGACAACTCCACCCTCGACAGAGACAACGGTAATGGTAATGGAATCGCCAATAACAATGGCATCATCGGCTTTACGTGTTAGTACTAGCATACGGCGACCTTGTTGAGTACGTAATGTACGGCACTATTTTCAATTTTTATGATAGACAGATAGTTACCAAGATCAACCCAGTAGTGCGATTCATGATGCAGACGGAACTGATCTACATGTAATTTTTTTCCAAGTAACATATCGTCTCTCTCTCCTAAGAAGATATTTTGCGGTATATCAAGATACTCTTTTATATTTAAAAAGTGCTCGTCATTATATCGAAACTTCCCTTCACTCAGACGCTCTAATGCGCTAAGTGCCCCTCCGGCGAGTTGTAAACGCTCACAAAGCAGGGCTCCCAGGGAGCGTATGTAGGTACCTTCTGAGACCGTGGCTTCAAAAGTGACAAAAGGGTGGCAGTAGTGTATCAGGGTGATGGCATGTACTGTCGAGGTGACAGGTTGGAGTTGCACGTCATATCCTTCCCTGGCAAGGGCATAGGCGCGTTTGCCGTTTATCTTTTTTGCCGAAAAATCGGGAGGCGTATAGGTAAGAGTTCCTTCCAGTGATCTTAATGCGTTTTTTAGCTGGTGCAACGGCAGCTCTTCTAGAGCGTCAATGCGGGTTATTTGCTCGGTATCGAGTGTTGCGGAATGTGCCCCAAGCCATAGGGTGGCGCGGTAGGTTTTAGGTGTTTTTTTTAAAAAACGAAACAGTCGTGTCATGTTGCCAAGGGCAACAATAAGCACCCCTTTGGCGAAAGGATCGAGGGTACCGGAGTAGCCCGCCTTTTTAATCTTGTATCGGCGTTTGAGTTGTCCTAAAAACTGGTTGGAACTAACTCCGGTAGGCTTATAGGCAACGAAAAGCTTATGAATTTGTGGGGAAAGCGTACGTTTCATTTGCATCAGTGTGTCATAGATCCTTTCGTTTGAGTGATGCCATTTTAGCAAAAAAATGGGTTAGATTGATGCATGTCAACATGACTTTAGCCATTGTATTTTATAATGGCTAAAAACTTAAGGATGCGCCCATCATTTACGAATTGGTACATATTGTGCATATTTATGCCGTCTTTATTTATGGGGGATTTCTTTTTGTCGATAATCTCTTTCTCTCCAAAATGCCGCAAAGCTTGACACCCGAAGAGTCTGCCAGAGCACGTGAAGCCATTATGATGCATGTGCGAAAGGTTGTTCCTTATGCCCTGCTGGTAGCTGTCGGAACCGGCATTTATATGTTTACACAGGTCTTTGGAGCCATTGAGAACGGAGGGTTGAGTTACTTTCAGACCATGCTCGCTATTAAAGCCTTTTTAGGATTATGGCTGGGAATCCGCGGCTTTAACCAGAAGTTTTTCGGGATGAACCCGTGGCTCTTTAAAAGCCATATTTTCCCCTTTTCACTGGTACTGGTGATGATATTGCTGTCACAAATCATGTATCTTTAAAGCCGTTCTACAAAGGAGGCGAGAATTTCGCGTTTGTTGCCGCCAAAATTAATGGAGAGTTTAAATTCGCGACCCGATTTACTCACACCGATGATGCGTCCGGCACCAAAAATTTTGTGACGTACCAGATCTCCTTTTTTAAAGGCGGTGTGTTGTTCCAGCTTGAGCGATCCTTCACACAAGCCGGCTTCGTTGAAAAAACGACTTTTCTGTAAATCGGTACGCCGCCCTTTGTAAAACCGGCTTGAGACATGCGAGAGGGTAAGCGTGTCTTTGGCCCGGGTGAACGAGACATAACCGAGCCGCCGCTCCTCTTCAATATTGCTTCCATCACCTAAAAGCGGCAGAAAACCTTCTTCCAGACCAATAATAAAGGTATGTTTGAATTCCAATCCTTTGGAGGCATGAATGCTCATAATGTAGATGCTTTCTCCTTCAACTTCATCCTGTTCGCTTTGCAGGGTAATGTCGTTTAAGAACTCATCAAGCCCGGCATCGGGATTGGCAATGACAAAGTCCCGAAACATGCCGTAAAATTCATCGATATTGGCTGTTTTCTCCATAGCATCGGGTGTATTGGCATAGATGTCTCTAATGGTAAACATGGCTTCAAGCGCATCAATAAAATCATAGGTGGAGCTGTTGGCAATGAGGGTAACAGCTTTAATATTTTTCACAAAAGTTTTGAGTGTTGCCGCATTTTTTTTTCGCACAATGGCTTCGAGTTCGTTTAAAGAAAGGGTATCAATAAGACTGAATATCGATGTCTCATGACGTATAGATGCCAGCTCCAGTTTTTCAACAGTGGCTTTGCCGATACCCCGCTTAGGCTTGTTGATGATGCGTTTTATGGAGAAGTTGTCATGATGGTTGGTAATCACCCGAAGGTAGCTGATCATATCTTTAATTTCGGCTCGATCATAAAAGCGCAAACCGCCGACCAGACGGTAGGAAATTCCGGCACGGTTAAGCCCCTCTTCGAGGGATCGGCTCAGGGCATTGATGCGGTAGAGTACGGCAATTTCACTGGCACGTTCACCGGAGTTCAGCAGCTCGGTAATATACGCAGCAATTTTTTTGGACTCCTCATTCTCATGATCGGATTTTATGGTAATGACATCTGTGCCTTCATGACGGGTGGATTGGAGGGTTTTTCCCAGTCGTGAACGATTGTGTTCAATCAGAGCGTTGGCAACATTGAGAATTTTTTGGGTCGAGCGGTAATTTTTTTCCAACTTGACAATTTGGGCATTTTGGAAGTCCTGATGAAACTCCAAAATATTGCGAATATGAGCACCGCGCCATCCGTAAATACTCTGGTCATCATCACCGACGACACAGATATTATGGTGTGTTGTACAGAGTTTTTGAAGAAGTTTGAGTTGAATTTCATTGGTATCTTGGTACTCGTCAATCATAATATAGCGGTATTTGTTGCTGGTTTCTTGTGCCAAATCATCGTTTTCATCAAGTATTTTATACGTCAGTGCCAGAAGATCATCAAAGTCCACCAAATTATTTTCCAGCAGATAGTGTTCGTACTCTTCATAGATTTTGGCAATCTGTTTGTAGTTTTTAAGCTCGGCCTGTGCATAGGCTTCCGTTGGTGAGATGAGCGAGTTTTTGTAGCGTGATATTTCACTCCCGATAAGTGGTGTGGGGATGTCGGAATTGATTTTTTTTATGATGCGTTTGCGATCGTCATTGTCAATAACAACAAAATTATTGTCGCGATTAAGCAGATGAATATGGAATTTTAAAAAGAGCAATCCAAATTTATGAAAGGTACACAGAAGCGGTGGGTAGGAGGTGGTAGTAATCATTTTTAAAGCACGCTCGCGCATCTCTTTGGCAGCTTTGTTGGTAAAGGTCAGCGTTAAGGTTTGTGACGGTGGCACGCCGACTTCTTCAAGAAGGTACGCCAGACGAGAGGTAATCGTTTTGGTTTTACCGCTACCTGCTCCGGCAAGGATGAGCAGCGGACCGTCAATTTGCCTGACAGCGTGTTTTTGTGCATCATTTAAATCTTTAAAAATCTCATGTTCCATTTTAAAACTACTTTTCACAACATATATAGTGAATATTATAGCCAAAAATGAGAAATTGTGACAATACTATTGCAATGATTATAATTATGAGTTATAATTATTCTATTCAACTAACTTATAGGAATTATAATGCTCAAGGATTTTGCAAAATTGCACACCTTTTTGACGGTTATTAAAGAGAAGAGCTTTTCTAAGGCGTCATCAAAACTGGGAATTTCCCAGCCTGCTGTCACACAGCAGATTAAGTTCATAGAGGAGTATCTGGATACCAAAATTGTTGATCGTAAGAAAAACGGTATTCGTCTGACCAAAGAAGGTGAAGACCTTTACCGTATTGCGCAAAAACTTGAAAAAGCCATTGGTGCGAGTGAGAAAGAGCTTCTTAAAATTATTAACAAAGAGTTTACCTTTATTATGGGGGCATCATTTTCGATTGGAAACTATCTGTTACCGGGATATTTAGGCGGTATTAAAAAGAGAATCGATAATGAAGTACACTTGCATGTCAGCCTCTCTAAAGAGGTGCTTGATGACCTGCAAGATAAAAAAATAGATATGGCGCTCATAGAGTCTCCGATTTTTCGAGACGGTATTATCTACAGGGAGTGGATAGAAGACGAGATGGTGCTTTTTTCCAATCAGCCCCTTCCCAAGCAGGTACGGGGCGAGTATCTGTTTAATTTTGACTGGATCTGCAGGGAACCGGAATCCCATACCCGACGTTTGGCTGCAGAAGTATTTGAAGAGATTGATGTTGCGTGTAATGATTTTAATGTTATCGGTGTCCTTTCGAGTCCAACAGCTATTAAAGAGACGGTCATGCATTCACCCAAAGACACGGAGCGACCGGTGGTCTCTATTATGTCGCGTCATGTCATTGCCGACGAGGTAGCGTCAGGACGTCTGTTTGAATCGCGCATTAAAAACCATAAAATTGTTCGGAAGCTCTATATTGCATATCTAAAAGAGCGTAAACACGATGCTTTTGTCGATAATGTTGTTAATTATCTGCTAACGATAAAAGCTTAGAATATTTTGTATTAGCTCTACGGCAACCTAAGGGTGCTGTGTATATTATTGAGGATATTTTTATGAAAATTTTTCAGTGCTTTCTTGCCTCATGGGTTTTAGGAGCAACGCTTTTGGCGCAACATGCCACGCATTTGCGTATTATTAACGGAACTCAGGTGGATCAGAAGAGTCCTCGGTGGGAGTGGATACTTTCATTGCGTCAAGACGGTGAACATATCTGCGGTGCATCACTGATTGCTCCGCAATGGGTGGTGACGGCAGCACACTGTATCTCTACCGATAACGGTGTGGTACTACCATCATCCCTATCGGTAATGGCAGGAAGCTATTATGTATATAGTAACGATACGGTAATACGGGTCAAGCAGGTCATACGACATCCTCAATACAGCGACCTGAGTGTCGATAACGACATTGCCCTGCTTAAACTTTCTTCTCCTGTTACGACGGTAGCACCGGCGCGCCTTGCCCATAATATCTCATTACAAGAAGGTATTTCCGCTCTGGTGGCAGGATGGGGTAATATGTCGACGACGACACAGGAGTTCCCCAGCGAGTTAATGGAGGTCGATCTTAAGATTATTGATTTTCAACGGTGTCGCTACTCCTACCGTACTGAGGGAATTGAGCTAACGAACAATATGTTCTGTGCCGGTTATATGGACGGGAGTAAAGACAGCTGTCAGGGTGACAGCGGCGGTCCGCTGATTATTTCTCACGGCACAGGCTATGATCTGGCGGGTATTGTCAGTTTTGGCGGTTCCGAAACGCAGATGTGTGGGGCTGAAAATTTTCCCGGAATCTATACCAAAGTACAAAATTATGTTGCCTGGATTGAAGGCTATACCGGAGTTTTAAAGCGTAATACGACACTGGAAGAGACGCTGAAAAATAGAGAGTTTTACACGATTGAAGGTACATTTTCACCGCACGATTTCCAGAATGTTCCCAGGGCATTTGACTGGGTGTATGAGATGCGTAACGGTCGCATATTTCAGTTACAGGGCAGCCCACCGAGCGAGGATGATGTTTTCGGGTGGAAAGAGGTTTACAATATTACGGTAGAGCCGGTATGGAAGATGATTTATCTGGGATCTGATGTGGACGGAGACGGTAGTACCAAATTTGACTGGGTTGTTCTTGGGGTGCATACGAATGCGGCATACAAACTTCAGGGTGTCAAAGACAACGGAACCTTTCAATATTCCGACAAACTCAATATCCACTATGAGTTAACAGCGCAGGGTGTCCGTTTTTATTAGGGGCAGCTATTTTTTAATAAACTTCTGATTTTCCGGGTTGGAAAGAAAGGATGCCATTGAGTTATTGACACCGGTAGGGATCTCGCGAGGTTCTTTCTTGCCCTCTTTTACCGAGGCAAGATTAACAAAAACCGGAGTCTCATCGACAATGATCTGCATAATCCCCAGTAGCGGAAGCGTAACGACGCTGCCAACATTTTCACTGCCAAATCCGGCTTCAAAAGAGAGATACCCTTCTTCCAGACGGGCACTTTCAAATGTGTATCCGGCAAGAAAAAAGAGGGTCATTTGACGGAACTCATCGCGTATATGTTCCGGCAGAGACGGCTCAAACGTGACGTGCTCAATTTTACACAAGATTCCAAAATTCTGGTTCTGCTCAAAAAGATACAGCAACAACTCTTCAATGTGTTTGTCCATGAGTGATCCAAAGCCGTCGTCTTTGACGATATCAATTAACATATGTTTCCTCTAGCATAGTTTTAAAAAATTATACCATCTTCAAGCTCAACAAATCCCATCATGGCATTAAAAACAGCAGATTTTTGATACCGCTCGATACTACTTAGAGGAATCGGCTTTTCAATGATTTTTTTCGTATCGAGCAGCCGTTGCCGAGTGGTACCGTGTAATAGCGGTGATGTCGGGGTACACCACTGTTTGCCGTCAAAAAGGGCAATATTGGCAATGGTCGTGTCACTCAGGAAGCCGTTTTGAATAATGGCGATGTCATCACAATGACCCCGCAGTTGAAACAGAGCATCAAGAGCGCTGCGGTCAGCATATTTGAGTCCATAATTCAGTATCGGTGCCTCAATAACCTTGAGAGTTTTGATCTTTTTTGGCACATAAGGAAGGTACTCGACGGTACAGGTCTGTTCATCATACACAACCCGACAGCGATACACTCCTTTGACAGGAGGATGCAGCAGTGTTAAGAGATTATGGCGGACACGAAGTCCCAGTTGTTTGAGAGAATATTCCAGACGGGCCTGATGGTAATTTACATGTAAAATTTTTCCTTCTGCTGCGTGTATGGTTTCTAACAGCAGACTCATTGAATAATACCCGTACCGCCCATATTGGCAGCATGAAAGATGATGCTGTTGTGTTTGCGTGCATAATATTGCATCAGTAGTTTTTGCAGCGTCGGCTCAATGGACGGCGCAAACCATGCGTTATTGCTCATGGCAATAAGATATTTTGGATTGTCCTCATAGAGCTCTTCACAGGTGGCTTCATAGCAGATGGCATTGCGAAAGGTGATGCTTTTCACGGTAAAATCGGTCGGAGTATCGGCGCTTAAGTAGTCTGAAGCGCCATCAAAAAAAGTCTGGTTAACATAGTTGCGCATAAATTTTGGCAAAGGAATATACTCACCAAAAGGTACGAGTATCATCTTTTTGGCAATGATAATATCGGTATCGTTAAAAATATAGGTGACGTTGTAGTTGTGATGATGGCGCTCTTCCAGTGCACCGGTGACAATAACAATTTTTTTAGAATACTCCTTGAGTGTTTCAATGAGCCGGGGTTCATGATTTAAAAAAAGCGGGAAGGCCGATTCGCTTAAAACGACCATATCGTAATGTTGGGCAATGGCATCGTCAATGGCATGGAAGTTGTAGGCAAGAATCTGCTCGCGCATGTAGGGTTGCCATTTCAACTCTTGCGGCAACTCCATGGGAACCAGTTTTATGGTAATGTCCGGGAGTGACTTGTCGGGTTGATGCCATGAGAGTGCGCCAAACAGGAGTAACAGCATGCCATATCTCCACGGTGATTTACATGTAGAAAAAAGTGCCAGTGCGGTTACAATCAGTATGAATTGCCATTTGAAAATACCGAAATAACTATTGACAAAGAGCAGTTCAAACTGCATCCAGTTGAAGTCAAAGGGTTCGGCAAATGTTAACGCAATGATGATCAAAGCACGAACAAGAGCGTTGTTGCTGAGGGAAATAATGCCGAAAAACAGGGCATAGATGAGACCGAAACCCAGGCTTACAAAGGGCACCATCCAGGTTACATTGTAATACTGAAAACTAAAACCAATCCAATAAAACCACAACAGACCAATAAAAAATCCGCTTAAAAAAAGGGTGCGGCGATTGATATGCAAGAGCAGGTAGAAGACACTGAGTGCTGCGAGAGAATTTACCATATAGAGGGTATAGCCGAAATGCTCAAGATACAGTGACAATGAGAAGAGTATGGCTACGATCCACGCCATGAGAAGGTCTTGCGTGAGCGGTGATAGAGTGTTGAGTCGTTGATAAACAGATTGCATGGAGCATATTATACTTTTTTTACCCTTCTTTGAGTATAATGCAGCTAATTTTATCAAAGGATGACATTACATGGAAATTTTAGCACAGCTATTCCCCTTTATTATTTTACTGGCGATTATGTATTTCATAATCATTCGACCGCAGCAGCAACAGCAAAAAAGACATCAGGAGATGATTGAAGCACTTAAAAAAGGTGACAAGATTGTGACGACGGGTGGGCTGATTGCCGAAGTGCGAAAAGTCGAAGAAGAGTTCTTTGTCGCCAGAATCAATGAGAGTACTGAAGTGAAGCTTGTCAAAGATGCCATTAGCAGAAAGTACGGGGATGAAGCTTAATTTTCGTGTTATAATCTTTGCACTTGCCATCATTTTCGGAGTCGTTTTTTCAGTACCGTCTCTACTGCAAATGAAAGAGGGTGCCAAGGTCAATTTGGGTTTGGATCTTCAAGGTGGGTTGCATATGCTGCTAGGTGTTAAAACCGAAGAGGCCGTGAACTCTAAAATTAAATCCATCGCTTCGAGTATTAAACATTTTTCTGAGAAAAATGAAATTTTGCTTGAAGAGATCGGCATTGACGATGACGCGGTATTCCTGATTCTTCTGGATGAAGATGACCGTGCGCATATCCAGGAATTTTTAAAAGAGATTGAGGGTATTGCTGTTGCGGAGAATGGGCTGAAATTTGCTATTTCCCTGACACCGGAAAATGTGATTTTAACGCAAAAGCAGGCAATTGATCAGGCGATTGAGGTTATTCGTAACCGTCTGGACCAATTTGGACTGGCCGAGCCGACGGTTGCCCGTCAGGGTGCCGAGAAAATTCTGGTGCAGCTACCGGGTATTAAGAGTCAGGACGATGAGAAACGGGCTCGTGAACTGATCTCCCGCGCGGCAAAACTGGACTTGATGGCAGTAGATGAAGAGCGTGCGGCACGCGTCGATAAAATGAGTGATGCCGAAGCGGCAAAATACGGTGATGTGATTTTACCCGACAATGCCCATCCGGGCATTAAATATCTGGTCAATGAAATTCCGATATTGGACGGCTCCATGCTGACTAATGCCCAGGTAGGCTTTGACCAGAACAATCGCCCGGTGATTAACTTTACGCTGAATTCTGAAGGGGCACAGATTTTTGGAGATTTTACCGGCAGAAGCGTCGGGAAACGTTTGGCGATTGTGTTGGACGGCAAAGTGTATTCTGCCCCGAACATTAATGAACGTATTGGCGGCGGCAGTGGACAAATTAGTGGCAATTACAGTGTTGCCGAAGCACAGGATCTGGCAATAGCATTACGTTCAGGTGCTATTTTGGCACCGATTTACGTTATGGAAAAACGTTCGGTCGGTCCGAGTCTGGGAGCCGACAGCATTAAAGCGAGTATGATCGCACTGATTGGCGGTTTTTTGCTTGTTATTGCTTTTATGATTGTCTATTACAAGCGTGCGGGTGTGATCGCCAATATTGCACTGATTGCCAACTTGTTTATTATTTTAGCGGTGATGGCACTGTTTGGAGCAACATTGACACTGCCGGGTATGGCAGGAATTGTGCTCACTGTCGGTATGGCGGTTGATGCCAATGTGATCATCTCCGAACGGATTCGTGAACTGCTCTATCAGGGGGTTTCAATTCACAAGGCGATTGAACAGGGGTATGACAATGCGATGCGTGCCATTTTAGATGCCAACATTACGACGCTGATTGCCGCCGTGGTGCTGTATGCCTACGGAACGGGAGCTATTAAGGGCTTTGCCATTACCATTAGTATCGGTATTTTGGCATCGATGTTGACCGCCATTTTGGGTACACACGGGATTTATCAAATGTTAGAATCGCGTATTAGCAAAGACAAAGACACCAATCGCTGGTTCGGTATTAAGGAGACAAGATAATGGAGTTTTTTAAAGCGACGCGAATCTATAACTTTATGGGTGCCTCAAAACTGGCGATGGTTCTTTCCATTGTGTTGGTGCTTGCCTCGTACGGTCTGCTGCTGACCAAAGGATTGAATTACGGCGTTGATTTTGCCGGCGGTACGATCGTGCAGGTAAAATATGTCGGTGATGCTCCCATTGAGAAGATGCGTGCACAGTTAAAAAGTACCGTACTGTTTCATGAGGCGACCATTACGGAATTCGGGTCTCCCGATGAGGTGATTATTCGCCTGAAAACTTCCTCTAAAAGTGTCTCCAACGATATTGGCGATCAGGCAAGAGACGTGCTTCAGGGTACGGGAGAATTCGAAATTCGTCGGGTCGATATGGTCGGTCCGAAAGTCGGTAATGAGCTTAAAGAAAAAGGTATCATGTCTATGCTTCTGGCTATCGGCGGGATTTTGCTTTATGTCGCCTTTCGTTTTGAATGGCGTTTTGCCGTAGCATCGGTCATCGCCCTGGTACATGATGTCTCGATTGCATTGGGAATGATTGCCCTCTTTGGCATTGATGTCAATCTTGACGTGTTAGCAGCGTTGTTGACCATTTTGGGATACTCGCTCAACGATACCATTATTGTCTTTGACCGTATTCGTGAAGGCATTACCGACTCTAAAAGTACGGATTTGAGTGAGGTGATCAATGAATCGGTCACCAAAACCCTGTCGCGTACGACACTGACCTCGTTAACAACCTTTTTCGTGGTCTTGACGCTCTTTATGTTCGGCGGAGAAATTATTCACGCATTTGCCTTTACGATGCTGGTGGGAGTGGTTGTAGGAACGTACAGTTCGATTTTTGTCGCTTCTCCGATACTGATGCTTTTTGGATTTGATATTAAGCGTTATCGTAAGCGTTTGGCAGAGAAAGCCAAGCTTGCCGCCGAGAAAGAAAAGATGCGTGCGCAGTATGAGCAGGGAACGGTGTAGAACCGAATTTTAGGAGGTAGTTATGGATTGGGGTAAAGTCATTTATGTGTTTTTCTCGTTAATGAGTCTGACGTCAACGGCAGGATTTTTGTATGAGCACAGCGCCATTTCACTCTTTGCCGCGGCAAGTTTAAATCTGATATCGACATTTTTAAAAATCGGTGTGCGCAATCTGCTTTCAGCAGAGCTTCTTGCGAGCTCTTTAGTGGCCGATCTGCATCTGATTCCCGCCTTTGTCTATTTGGAAGTGATGGGAAATCTTGAGTGGGCGATTGCTCTGGCCATTGGTGCATTGATTGCCAATGTCTTTTCTATGGGACTGGTCTATATTGAGAGTTCTAAAAACAGAGATGAGTATTAGGAGAAACATTGCAGTACAATCCCGCGGAGATTGAAAAAAAATGGCAGCACTTTTGGCATGAGCACCGAAGTTTTGAACCTTCAGAAGATGTGACCCGGAAGAAAAAATATATTTTAAGTATGTTCCCGTTCCCAAGCGGCAGACTCCACATGGGGCATGTACGTAACTACAGTATTGGTGATGCCTTTGCGCGATATTACCGTCAACAGGGCTATAATGTACTGCATCCCATCGGTTGGGACAGTTTTGGCATGCCGGCGGAAAATGCCGCGATTAAACATGGTGCCCATCCCCGAGAGTGGACCTATGACAATATTGCCTATATGCGTCAAGAGCTTGCGGCGCTGGGACTCTCATTTTCACAAGAGCGTGAGTTTGCTACCTCGGATGCGCTCTATACCAAGTTTGAGCAGGGCTTTATTATTGACATGTATAACAAAGGGCTGCTCTATCGCAAGAAGGGGCTGCTTAACTGGTGTCCGCATGACCAGACTGTTTTAGCCAATGAGCAGGTTGTTGAGGGTTGCTGCTGGCGGTGTGATACCCCTATTGTCAAAAAAGAGATGAATCAGTACTACTTTAAAATCACGGAGTATGCCGATGCTTTGCTAGATGACCTCAAGCAGCTTGAAGCCGGTTGGCCCAAGCAGGTGCTGAGTATGCAGGAGCATTGGATCGGAAGATCCGAAGGTCTGGAATTTACACTTTTTTTTGATGAACAGAGCCGGGAGAAGCTGCATCACAGTGTGACGGGCTTTGATGTTTTTACCACCCGACCCGATACGATCTACGGGGTGACCTACACGGCACTGGCGCCCGAACATGAGATTGTGAAGTATATGATGGCAAACCATCTCTTAGATACCGATACCGTAGCGGCCATTACCGCCATGAAAAACAGCTCCGCTATTGAGCGGCAAAAAAGCAAACAGGGGGTGGCACTGAATTTACATGTACGCCATCCGCTTACCCATGAGAGACTTCCCGTCTGGGTTGCCAATTTCGTTTTAACGGATTACGGCAGCGGCGCAGTGATGGCGGTTCCGGCACATGATGAGCGCGACTACGATTTTGCGGCACAGTATGGACTGCGTGTCGTACCGGTCATTAAACCTGTTGATGCACCCTGTAGCGAAGGTGCGGCCTATACCGAAGCCGGTGTGCTTTGTCATTCTGAACAGTTTGACGGACTGTTCTCGTTAGAAGCACAAAAGGCGATTATTGCTCACTTTGAAGCGGAGCGGCTGGGTCGTCGGGTCATTAACTATAAGCTGAAAGACTGGGGTATTTCACGTCAGCGCTATTGGGGTGCGCCGATTCCGTTTATTCACTGTAGTCGTTGCGGGTTGGTAATGGAACAAAAAGCGAATCTTCCCATTACTCTGCCTGAAGATGTTGATATTACGGGTGAGGGAAATCCTCTGGAGAATCATCCGACATGGAAGCAGTGCCGTTGTCCGCAATGTGGCGGTGATGCCACACGTGAGTGTGATACCATGGATACTTTTGTGGAGTCAAGCTGGTATTTTTTGCGGTATTGTGCTTCGGCACATAACTGGGAGAGCGAGCCGTTTTCCAAAGAACAGCTGCGTTACTGGATGGGAGTGGATCATTACGTAGGCGGTATTGAACATGCCATTTTGCATCTGCTTTATGCCCGTTTTTTCACCAAGGTGTTTCGAGATTTGGGATATCTGGATTTTGATGAGCCGTTTGAGAAACTGTTAACGCAGGGGATGGTGCTTAAAGACGGTACTAAAATGAGCAAATCCAAAGGCAATACGGTTGATCCGGATGCGCTGATTGCGCAGTACGGTGCCGATACGGCACGTCTGTTTATTCTCTTTGCCGCGCCGCCGACACAGGAGCTGGAGTGGAATGAGAATGCGGTTGAGGGTGCCTACCGTTTCTTAAGACGGGTATACGACCGCAGCAGTCATGTCAACGAAACCGTTAGTATGCCGGCAATCGTTCATGCCGATCTGGCGAAAGAGGAAAAATTCGCCCGAAAAAAAGTGTATGAAGCACTGGTTCGTGCACACGAGGTCTACACGGAGCGGTACACGTTTAATACCATGATTGCCGGTGTTATGGAAGCAATGAATGCACTGAATGAGCAGACAAATCGTGATGTCTGGACGGAAGGATACTGGATACTTCTGGGTATTTTGGAACCGATTGTGCCACATATCTGCTGGGAGTTGAGTGAGCGTCTGTTTCATCGCCATAACTTGTCACCCCAAGTCATTTGTGATGAGGTGTTTGAAGTCGATACCCTGACGTTGGGGCTCTCAGTGAACGGTAAACGCCGTTCGGAAATGGAGATTGGGGTTCATGAAAGCGAGGAGAAGATAATAGCCGAGGCGAAAGCGGCACTTGCAAAATGGATTGAGGGCAAAACCATTGTCAAAGCCATTGTCGTACCCAATAAACTGGTCAATATTGTAGTTAAAGGGTGATGATGCGATGGCTCATAAGTGCAGTGATGTTGTGGTGTCTCACCGGGTGCGGCTATAAGGCGACATCGCACTATGCCAGCAGCATCGTAGGGGAGAGTATCAGTACGGAGGTATACGTTTCGCTGCATGATCCGGAAAACTCCGTTATTATTAAAGATGCGGTTGACCGTGCGGTAATATCACGTTTTAAACGGCAGCTGCGCGACAAACATAATGCCAGCACCCATTTGGCCATCACCATTACCGATATTAAATTTAAACCGATAAAGTACGATATTAACGGATATGTTACCGCACATCAGACCGAGGTCTATATGCAGATATTACGAACAACGGGTAATTTTTCTAAAACGTATCTCTCCCGAGGGAGTTATGACTTTGGTATTCGTGCCAATGCTATTATTTCGGAAAAGGTACGCTTTGAGGACATTAAAAACGGTGCGCAAAAAGCCATTGACAGTTTTTTAGCGCAGTTATCTTCTGAACCATTAGCAAGAGAGAAATAATGAGTATCCATGATATTATTAAAAAAGCCATTGAGCGTCTTCAAAATGAAGGAAAACTGTTAACGCCGGAATTTTATACGGAGGCATTCTGTCTGGAGGCAAAAAAAGCAGGTATGCTCACTGACGACTGTAATCAGGTAGAGCGCTATAGCAATATGCTGGATAAAACCTATCAGAAAGAGATGGTGCAGTATCGGATCAAAACGACTCAGGAGCTGGTACGCTTTCTGATTTCAAAAATCAATCGCTCCAATCCTACCGAATGTTCTGAACTGCTCGATGCCAGTCAAAAGCTCTTAAAACGGGTTTTGCAGTCAGTAGAAGTGCTGCATAATGCCGAAGCAACAACGCTGTCTCAAAAGACCCTTATGGCATTACAGGCGCAAAACAACCCCAAAGAACTTGAGAGCCTCTCCAAGAAGTGGATGGATTTTCTCACGCTTTATGATGCCGGATTTTTAAGCAGGCTCTCAACGTACGGAACAGTGTATAAAGATGATTTGAAAAAGACCATTGCCTCACTGGGAACCAGGGTTGATGGCAGTGTTGAAATGAACGGCATGGACCGGGTGGCATCGTTGCTGATTGCTTCTTTGGTGCCTTCGATTGCCCCCGGAGTCAATGATGAACTGGCAGATATTTCCGACACGCTCCGTACCAATTCGGCGCTTTTGACGTCCGAGGGAATGTATGAGGAGATTAAAGAGGCGATCAAACTGCGTATTGCTCTGGACAAGCTCAGTGTCAAAGACATGGTGGTTGCCTTAGACAGTGTCCTTGACAAACTCTCGTTACAACTTATTGACCTCATAGAAAAGAGTGACAGCTCTTCGATTGAACTTGCCGAGATTAAACACGATCTTGAACATTTTGACGGGAAGCAAACCACCGATTTCAAATCGGCCCATTCCAAGCTGCTGAAAATTGCGATGACTCTGGAAGAGAAGACCGAACTCCTTAGCAAAGATCTCAAGTCGCATAATGAAAAAGTTGTCGAACTGGGCTCTAAAGTCATGAATTTGGAGACCCAGCTTGCCGCGGCACTCAAAGCCTCGCGAGAAGATTTTTTGACCAAACTTTTTAATAAACGCGCTATTGATGAACAGCTTAAAATTAAAGAGGGCGAGTTTAATCGTTACGGTCGCAATTACTCTATTGTCATGTTTGATCTGGATCATTTTAAAATGGTCAACGATACCCACGGGCATGATGCCGGCGATGCGGTTTTAGTCGCTTTTGCCAATATTCTTAAGAAAATGTGCCGTAATGTGGATGTAGTCGGACGTTACGGCGGTGAAGAATTTATTGCCATTTTGGGAGATACCGATATTGAAGGTGCGGTAACTTTTGCCAACAAGGTACGTCGGCAGGTTGAAAATACCAAGTTGATGTATCGTGGTGTACGCATCAAAGTGACGGTGAGCGGGGGTGTTTCCGAGCGTCAGTCACTGCAATCGACCAAGGCGACCCTGCATTCGGCAGATGAACGACTCTATGACGCCAAAAACGGTGGTAGAAATCGTATTGAACCGGTGCTGTTGTCGTAAATGCGGCTTACACCCTTTTTGGCGCAGAAGCCGCTGTATTATAGTGAGATTGACTATACGCGCATGCCGCGCATCTTTGAACGCATTGCCAAACACTTTTGCCTACCCAAAATTATTCATATTGTCGGTACTAACGGCAAAGGTACTACCGGACGCTTTCTTGCCAATATGCTGCATCATGCCGGTTATTGTGTCGGGCATTACAGTTCGCCACATGTTTTACGCTTTAATGAGCGCATTTGGATTGCGGGACACGACAGTGATGACGAGACGCTAGAAGCGGCACACCAACGGCTGATGCAGTGGCTTGCTGTAGAAGATGCCGCGGCACTAAGTTATTTTGAGTACACGACCTTATTGGCGATGGTGTGCTTTGAAGCGTGCGAGTATGTTGTCTTGGAAGCGGGTCTTGGCGGTGAGTATGATGCCACCAATGTCTTTCCGAAAGTGTTGAGTCTTTTTACGCCTATAGGGTATGATCATCAGGAGTTTTTAGGAACCGATATACAAAGCATTGCGCAAACCAAATGCAACAGTATGACGGCGTGTGCCATTTTGGGTAAACAGCGTTATGACATGGTGGAATTTACATGTAAATCTATTGCCAAAGAGCGGGAGTGCCGACTTTATGACATTGATGAGCTTGTCACGGTGTCAGAGCAGCAGGCTGTAGCCAAACGCGCCGGTAATGCCGCAGTGCCTTCGTATCTGTACGACAATCTGTTACTGGCTTTTGCTGCGACGAAAGTCTTGCGGGTCACATGCGATATAGCGACTCTGGATACCGCCCGTTCTTTGGGACGACTCACTCCCTATGGCAAGAATATTACCATTGATGTGGGACACAATACGCTCGCAGCCGAAGCTGTTCGCAGCGCTTTTGAAGGAAAGCGGGTGGTCATGATCTATAACAGTTATGCCGATAAAGACTACCGGGCTATTTTAAGCATTGTAAAGCCGATTATTGCGCATGTGGAGATTTTGGCGGTCGATGACGCCCGCATGGTAGAACCGGCGGTGCTGGAGAAGGTGCTGCAGCAACTTGAAATATCCTACAAGACCTTTCATGCCATAGACCCCCATCACGAGTATTTGGTATTTGGCTCTTTTAAGGTGGTGGAGACATTTGTAAAGGGAAGCCGTGCGTAAGCATTTTACCATTACCATCCATGATGATAAAGGGCTAAAACAGGTCAATCTGCCCTACAGCGTCAAAAGCGGACTGCTTTACGCTGCCGTTCTTTTTGTCGCTATCGGCGTATTGACACTCTTTGGTATTGTCTATTTAAACCATGTCATTGATGATATGGTCGTTAAACGTACGAATATGCAGAAGCTGGTGGATCAGGCGCACGAAAAAAATGCCATTTTAATCGATTCTATTAAAGCCAATCAGGAGATACTCAAAGCCAAACAGGAAGAGCTCTCAACGGTGGCGGGCAGGCTCGATAATATTGAAGGACTCATTGGACTGGCTCCGGCACAGAATATGAGTGTTCAAGAGCGTATAGAGCTGGCAACACTGACATCTGAAGAGATTGCTTTGATGTTTCAGTCGATTCCCAACGGTTCTCCCATAGAGTACAAGGGTGTTTCGAGTCCGTTTGGGTACCGAAATCATCCGGTAACCAAAAAACGCAGCCTGCATAAAGGAACCGACCTGATTGCCGCTAAAAATACCCCGGTCTACGTACAGGCTGACGGGGTGGTCGATTATGTCGGCTGGAGCAAAGGGTATGGGCGGCTGGTGCGCATTGTGCATAACTACGGGTTTAAAACGTACTACGGTCATCTGGAGCGTTATGTCGTTAAAGTGGGAGATGTTCTCAATAAAGGTGACCTGATTGCCTACACCGGCAATAGCGGTTTAAGTAACGGACCACATCTGCATTATGAAGTACGTTTTGTCGATCGTGCGCTCAATGCCTACAATTTTATAAAATGGCGCGTCGATAACTATGACGACCTATTTGAAAAGGAGACAAAAGTTCCATGGCACTCTTTGGTAAAAATCATAACAAAAAATCAATCCCAGATCATAAAACTACCATCATCACAGAGGGTTGTCATTTTAAGGGAGAACTCCAACTGATTTGCGAACTTTTTATTGACGGTACGTTACACGGCGTTATTGTCTCAGACCATGAAATTACCGTGGGAAAAAACGGTCATATTCTTGGAGATATTCAGGCGACCCGCGTGGTCATTCATGGTCATGTTGAAGGCAATATTGACGCTGATGAGATCTACGTACAGAGTGATGGCTACCTGTTGGGTACCGTGATCGCCAATACGCTGGTGGTAGATCCCAGTGCCGTTTTTGACGGTGAGAGTCATATTAAAAATTCCAAAGTGCAGCAGTGATGATAGCCAGTCGTTTTTTTGAATACCTTCAATGCTCGCCGCAGACGCCGCTTGAACTACTGCTGTGTGAAGATGCCTCCGAAGCGGATGCTCTTGCGGATGTGTGCCGTTATTTTGAGCGGGATGTTCTTGTTTTTCCTGATTTTCGAGCTGCCTATTTGGAGGATTTACGCTCTTATAAAAGTGAGTTGTATCAGCTTTTTGGTGCCTTGCGTACCTACCATGATGCTGTCGTCAAACCGTTGGTGATTTCGCCCTTTAAAACCCTGTTGTTTGCTTTTCCCAAGCCGCACCTTCTCAATGCGATGACCCTTTCGTTTGCGGACACACTGGAGTTACAATCGTTTCAGGAGACCATGCTGCATTGGGGTTATAGTATTGTAGACATGGTACAAGTTGAGGGCGAGGTTTCGTTTCGGGGCGATATTATTGACATTTTTGTACCCAATACGCCGGCACCGTATCGTATCTCCATGTTTGACAATGAGATTGAAGATATTAAATGCTTTAAGGTCGAGACCCAGCGAAGCGATAGGGAGACGTTGGAGTCCATGGAGATAACGCCGGCTTTTTTTGCCCTGGATGCCACAGGGTATGAGACAATGACGGCTGCCATTGATGCTAGCAGGAGTGACAGTTTTATAAAAGATATGGCATCACTGGGGTTTTGGTACCTTCATGAGCAGGGCAGTTTTTTTCTGGAGCATAAGAGAGCGTGCTTTGCCAAACCGATGCAGACTCTGGTTGATGAAGTGTATGAACTGCTTGCACCGCAAACCCCCAGGGCGTACTTTGCTTTAGAGTGCCTGGCAGAGCCGCAGCACTACAGACCTTTGGTTGTGACGGATGTTGCGACCCTGCTTCAGGTGCATCAGAACAAAACTATTACCATTATTGCGACGAACGAGGCGCAGCTCAAACAAAATGCTTTGTATGAGACAGAGAATTTACATGTAAAATATCAGCCTGTGATTCTCAATATTATTAGTGATGATGAATTGATTCTTTCGCTTAACAGACCGGAAAAGAAGCGTCGCCGTCGCCGTACGTCAATTGTATTGGATGATCTGAAACCGGGAGATTATGTGGTACATGAAGAGTATGGAGTCGGTATTTTTGAAGCGATTGAACAGGTGGCGATTCTCGGCGGTATGAAAGATTTTGTGGTGATCCGCTATATGGGAGAGGACAAAGTACTGCTGCCGGTTGAAAACCTGGAATATATTGACCGCTATATTGCCTCGGCAGGATCGCTTCCCTCTCTTGATCGTTTGGGGAAAGGAAGTTTCGGACGTCTGAAGGAGAAAGTGAAGCAGCGGCTCTTTGAAATTGCGTCTGAAATTGTCAATACTGCCGCGACTCGTGCGCTCATCAGCGCACCACGCATTCAGGTGGATGCCAAACTGTTAAAAGCGTTTCAAGCCGCAGCGGGTTTTGTCTATACAGAAGATCAGGAACGAAGTGTGAGCGAGATGATTACCGAGATTGGCAGCGGTCGGATTATGGATCGGCTTCTTAGCGGTGATGTCGGTTTTGGCAAGACCGAAGTGGCGATGAATGCTATTTTTGCCACAGTGAAATCGGGTTATCAGAGTGCTATTATTGTACCGACGACGCTGCTGAGTTCACAGCACTATCACTCATTGGCAGAACGCTTTAACGCATGGGGCATTCGAGTCAGCAAGCTTGATCGGTTTGTAACAGGCAAAGAGAAACAGGCGGTTCTCAAAGAACTTGCCGAGGGTAACATTGATGTGGTTGTGGGAACCCATGCCCTTTTTGGAGCCGCATTTAACCGTTTGGGTCTGGTGATTATTGACGAAGAGCATAAATTTGGAGTGAAGCAAAAAGAGAAGCTTAAGCAGATGCATGAGAAAGTGCATCTGCTCTCTATGAGTGCGACACCCATTCCGCGAAGCCTCAATCAGGCACTCAGTTCCATTAAAACCATGAGCAGTATTATGACACCGCCAAGCGAGCGTCAGGGGGTGCGAACTTTTGTTAAGGCGTATGATGAAAAACTTGTTAAAGAGGTCATTATGCGAGAGCTTCGTCGCGGCGGACAGGTCTTTTATGTGCATAATTCCATAGATCATATGCCGATTAAAGAGGGGCAGCTGCGCCAACTGATGCCCCAGTTGAAAATGGTCATGCTGCACTCTAAAATTTCTGCGGTACAGACAGAAAAGGAGCTGTTGAAATTTCAAGCAGGCGAGTACGATCTGATGCTGGCGACCTCCATTATAGAGTCGGGAATTCATATGCCTAATGTCAATACCATGATTATTGATGGAGCCGATCGTTTTGGTATGGCCGATTTGCATCAGCTTCGCGGTCGTGTCGGGCGTGGCGGAAAAGAGGGATTTGCCTATTTTATGGTTGAAGATAAAGAGCAGATTACGCCAGAAGCCAAAAAACGGCTTATTGCATTGGAATCGAACTCATTTCTAGGCAGCGGCTCGGTACTGGCATATCATGATCTTGAGATTCGCGGCGGCGGCAACCTGGTGGGAGATGCCCAAAGCGGTCATATTAAAAATATCGGCTATTCGCTCTATCTTAAGATGCTCGAAGAGGCCATAACCACTTTAAGCAATGCCGGTGACGTGACCCGTGAAAAGGTCGACATCAAGCTCAGTATCAGCGCCTATCTTTCCGATGAGGTCATTCATGAAGACCGTTTGCGTTTAGAACTGTACCGCCGTTTGAGTCAGTGTGAGAGCCCTGCTGAAATCTACGAGATTGAGGAGGAGTGTATTGACCGTTTTGGTACCCTAAATACGCCGACCAAACAGTTTTTTGAATTGATGGTGATTAAAATGCTGAGTTTAGAGAAAAATATAAAAGTCCTGAGTAATTATGGGCAAAATATTAACATTGAGTATGTCAACGGCTCCAAAGAACGCATCACCTCAGCCAGTAAAGATGATGATGATATCATTATTGCGGTGCTGAATTATTTACGAAACGTTAAACCAAAGGTATTGTAGTGAAAATAGCATTTATAGGAGATATCGTCGGAAGACCGGGACGTTCTATGGTTCGTGAGCATCTGGGGCGTTTACGTGAAGAACACGGCATTGATGTTGTGATTGCCAATTATGAGAACGCATCGCATGGTTTTGGACTAACAATGAAAAATGCCAATGAACTTTTTGGTTATGGCATTGATGTCATGACGGGCGGAAACCACAGCTGGGATAAAAAAGAGATTATACCGCTGTTTGAGACTTTGGAGTTACTGCGTCCGCATAACTATCCTGCCGAAGTTCCCGGAACGGGATTGAAAGTGTATGATGTCAAAGGTGAAAAGCTTGCCGTACTTAATTTAATGGGACATTACTCGATGCCCCATACCGATAATGCATTTCGTTTAGCATCTAAATGTGTAGAAGATTTACATGTAGAAGGTGTGAAGAATATTTTTATTGACTTTCATGCCGAAGCAACAAGTGAGAAACGCGCCATGTTGATGATGCTTAAAGGCCATGTCAGTGCTATTGTAGGAACGCATACCCATGTCGGAACCGATGACCTTCACATTGTTGAGGGGAGTGCTTACCTTACTGATATTGGTCTAACAGGCTGTCGTGATAATGTCATTGGTATGGATGCCAAAGTGCCAATTACGCGTTTTTTAACAGGAATGCCGGGACATTTTGATATTCCAAAAAAATGCAAACGAATATTACAAATAGTCATCATGGAATTTGAAGCCGGCAAATGTATTGATGTTTTTAAAATAAAATGTTTTGATGACGGTCGGGAGCTGATTACCAAAGCATGGCACGAGGGGTAGCCAAAGCGTAAAACTTTAAATTTTACATGTAAATTTGAGTTCAAAAATAATTCAATTTATAATAAGTATTAGTGAGTATTATTCCTTGTATATTTCTCTTAAAAGGGTAGGGCATGAAAAAAGATGTTTTGGACTATTTCAGACTGATCGGTTTTATTGAGGGGCTTTCGTATTTGGCACTGTTGTGTATTGCCATGCCTTTAAAATATATTTACGGTTACCCTGAAGCCGTACGGGCCGTGGGAATGGCACATGGTGTATTGTTTATTATTTTTATGATTTTGTTGTTTGCATCAGCCCAGAAATACCGTTTTTCTTTCAAAGAGATTACCCTGTTTTTTGTGGCATCACTCATTCCTCTTGGAACCTTTTTTACCGACAAAAAACTTAAAGAGATTAAGCTTTCCACCGTCAAAGAGCGTGGTTAATCTCGGTTAACCGGCTCCCTGACTCTTCAGATAGGCAATAACGTTTTTTTGTTTTTTCTCAATGGCATAGCGTAGCGCACTGTAATTATCACGGTCTTTGACATTGAGATCGGCTCCTTGTTTGACCAGTGCTTTGACGACATCCAGAAGTCCTTTTTCTGCCGCGTACATTAACGGGGTGGTGTTGTATTTGTCTTTAACATTGACATCGGCACCTTTTTTAATGAGTAGCAATGCTGTTTTGGGCAACCCTTTTTTCGTTGCCAAAAGCAGTGCGGTCTCTTTGTCTTTGTCTCTTTTATTAATGTTGGCACCACTGTCAATCAGGACTTTTGCCGTGCTTTCATTGGTGTACTGAATGGCGCGAAGCAGCGGAGTTTTGCCGTATTTGTCACTTTTGTTAATTTTAGCACCTGAAGCTACCAGCATTTTAGTGGCTTCTGGAAGTCCCAGAAGGGCAGCAAAAAGCAGTGGTGTATTGCCGTCTTTATCAAGGGCATTGACGTTAGCACCTTTTTTAATAAGAAGTTTGGAGACATCATTGAGGGCATTGTAAGTGGCATAAAGCAGCGGAGTATCGCCGTTAGTATCTTTAACGGTAATATCGGCTCCTTTATGAATCAGCAGCAGTGCAATGTTGTCGAAGCCGTTTTTGGTGGCATAGACTAACGGTGTGATGCCCTGTTTATCTTTAGCGTTGACATCAGCGCCCTGTTTAATGAGAGCCTCGGAGGTTCCCAGCATGGCACGCTTAATGGCGTAGATGAGTGCGCTATTGCCGTTTTTGTCTTTGACGTGAATGTCTGCACCCATGGCGATCATTTTTTGCGCGACCTTATCGAGAGACATTTTAGTGGCATAAAGCAGGGCATTGCGACCGTATTTGTTTTTTGCTTTGACGTTGGCTCCTCGTTTGATGAGTTCAAGTGCGACATCTTCATGACCGTTTCGGCAGGCAAAAATGAGCGGTGTAAAGCCGTTGACCTCACTCTCAAGATTGGCGCCTTTTTTTAGCAACATGCCGACAATATCTTTATGCCCGCCTGCGGCAGCGGCAATAAGCGGCGTGTAGCCGTCGGCATCTTTGGCGTTAATTTGCGCTCCTTCTTCGATGAGTCTTTTGACCGTGCTGATGTCGGCATCGGTAATATTTTCTTTATCGAGTATGCGAATGATTTTTTCCGATCCGGTATCGGCAAACAAGCTAGATGATAGCAGCGCCGATAGAACAATCAGCGGAAGCATTATGGTAAGCACTCCCCTCCGTAAATAAGACATATATTTTCTCCTCAATGACAATAGTTGAAATTATTTTATTAATTTTATACTTAAAGATACTTTTATTATTTAACAATGTTATTTTTTCATTAAAAATTGGTAACACCTTGAAAAACGCTAATCTTTTTTTATAAGACAACACGCTACAATGCGACAAATATATTTAAGGTGTAACAGTATGAGTGTTGAGCAGGCGTTATTGGAGCGAAGTGGTGGTGTATGTGAGTTATGTGGTAGTCATGAGGGGTTACGAAAGTTTGAAGTCACTCCTTCTAACGGCAGTGTGGAGCAATCGGTTTTGGTGTGCGCTACCTGTGATGCCCAACTACAGGATCCGCAACACATTGATGCTAACCACTGGCGTTGCCTGAATGAGAGCATGTGGAGCAGTGAACCGGCGGTGCAGGTGGTGGCGTATCGGATGCTTACGCATTTAGCCGCAGAAGGGTGGCCGCAAGATCTGCTCGATATGCTTTACCTCGAAGATGATGTGAAAGCCTGGGCCGAAAGTGTGGAGCCTGACGCTGAAGAGATGACGCCGAGCAAAGACAGTAACGGGGTAACGCTTCAGGCGGGAGATACCGTCGTTATTATTAAAGATTTGGAGGTTAAAGGTGCCGGCTTTACCGCGAAACGCGGTACGGCGGTGCGAAATATTGCTTTGACGAATAATCCCGAGCAGATTGAAGGGCGTGTTAACGGTACCAAGATTGTACTGCTGACGAAGTTTTTGAAAAAACAGTAACGTCGTTAGGGGTGTGGTACTTTGATGTTGGAGTTTAGCAGCCAGCCAATAACGCCCATAAGTACCATAACCATCAGGGCTGGAAGCAATTCATACGCGGCAGCCAGATAGACCAGCCAGAGTAAAATAGCACCCAGCGGTGTGGGCACTCCGGTGAAGTATTTGTCAACCTCTGCGACATTGGTGTGAATGTTAAAGTGTATGAGACGGCGCAGTCCTGAAATGACATAGTAGATACTCACCACAGAAGCCATAAGAAATTCCACGCCTTCCAGATGTACGGCATAAACGGCTTGAAAAATCAAAAAAACAGGTACCAGTACAAACGAGAGAAAATCGGCAAACGAATCGAGTTGCACGCCGAACTCATTGGAAAGTCGATATTTTCGAGCGATCTTTCCGTCAAAAATATCAAAAGCACCACCTACCCATGCCAGAATGATTGCCAACATAAAGTTGTTCTGGGTAATACAATACGTCGCCGTAAGACCTGCCGTAATGTTGACCATGGTAAAGAGGTTTGCCAGATTAAAATGTGATGATGCGGTAAATAAAAAATTCATGAGGAATTATATAGTAGCAATGCAAAAACTGCAATAATTTAGAAAAATAAACACGCATTATTCTGTCATTTTATGGCGGTATTGTTTTGAACATAGGTATTGCTTGTTTC
Organism: Sulfurimonas sp.; assembly: GCA_003978475.1. Lineage (GTDB taxonomy): Bacteria > Campylobacterota > Campylobacteria > Campylobacterales > Sulfurimonadaceae > QNZR01. Next base: position 195 of record QNZR01000067.1, on the reverse strand, counting down.
GGAACTGACAAATCAATACAATACTACGGCATTACCATGTAAAAATTGCGTTAGTTTATTTAACAAAAGCAGCTACCATTGGCGCATTAATTTTTGGAGAAAGTAATGTTACGAGAAATTGTAGAATCAAAGGCTTTTCGGTATGTAATTACCGGACTCATTATTTTTAACGGTATTATTTTTACAGCCCTATAT
>QNZR01000099.1 GCA_003978475.1 Sulfurimonas sp. | reverse complement strand
TATGGATCTGATGATGCCCTGGCCCGAACAGTGTCAGAAATTCGGTCTGAAACATGAGATGGTTGAAGTTACCCAGGTGAGCCGAAACCGTGAGGGAAGCTTTACGATCTCACTGGGAGACGGTACGACCCAAGAAGCACTCAGTGTGATTGTCTGTACCGGTTCTACACCGCGCCGCGCCGGATTTTCCGGTGAAGAGGAGTTTTTTGGACGCGGTGTCAGCACCTGTGCTACTTGTGACGGATTTTTCTACAAAGGCAAAGAGGTCGTCGTGATCGGCGGCGGTGATACTGCGCTTGAAGAGGCGCTGCATCTGGCAAAAATCTGTTCCAAAATCTATTTGGTGCATCGACGGGACACGTTTCGTGCAGCTCCCAATACGGTCAAGCGTATTGAAGCCACCGAGAATATTGAATTGGTCCTAAACGCATCCCCGCAGGAAGTGTATGGCGACCAGATGGGGGTTACGGGTATTAGCGTTGCTTTGAAAGACGGTTCGGTGCGTGATATTGAGGTACCCGGAGTTTTTACGTTTGTCGGAAATGATGTTAATAACGGGGTTTTGAAGCAGGATGACGATACTTTTTTGTGTGAGATGAATACCCATGGAGAAGTGATGGTCACATTGAGTATGGCAACATCGGTACCGGGTCTGTATGCGGCCGGAGATATGCGTATTGAAGCGCCAAAACAGGTGGTCTCAGCTGCCGGCGACGGCGCAGTGGCGGCACTACAGGCTATTGCGTATGTTGATGAGAAACTACATTCATAATAAAGGACATTGATGCTAAAAGTAGGGCTGTTCGGTGCAACAGGAAGAGTAGGACGACTATTAATTGAAGATATAAAAACGGACGACGAGATTGCATTGGCATGTGTTCATGTTTATGACCGATTGGATTTCTCTTTGGAGCCTTCAGTATTGGCTACGAATGATATGACAACCTTTCTCAAAGATTCTGAACTGGTGATTGACTTTTCAACACCCGAAGCGACACAGCAACTTCTGGAATTGGCACTGGAGCAACCGACGCCTCTGGTCATCGGTACGACCGGATTTAATGTTCACCAGATGAATTTGCTTAAAGAAGCAAGTGAGAAGATGCCGATTTTGTATGCGACCAATATGTCGCTGGGCGTGGCACTTTTGAACCGGCTGGTACATACGGCGGCGGCAACATTGCAAGGCTTTGATATTGAAATTGTCGAGCAGCACCACCGGCATAAAAAAGATGCGCCCAGCGGTACGGCACTGACGTTGGCAGAATCGGCGGCATCGGCGCGGAATCTGACGTTGGATAAGGTACGCGTGAGTGGTCGTAACGGTATTATCGGGGAGCGAAGTCGTGACGAAATTGCCGTCATGGCACTGCGTGGCGGTGATATTGTCGGACGTCATACCGTAGGCTTTTATAATGACGGTGAGTTTATTGAACTCAACCATACGGCAACCAGTCGCAACACCTTTTCCAAAGGTGCAATTCGTGCGGCAAAATGGCTTTGTACCCAGCCCAACGGTCTCTATTCAATCACTGATTGTTTAGAGCTCAAATAAGGAGGGGGCGTGGAGCGTTCACTTAATGAAAAATGTGCGGTTGTGGGTGTTTTTGATCATGAGGAAGCCTCCAAGCTTGCCTATTTCTGCCTTCATGCCTTGCAGCATCGCGGGCAAGAAGCCGCCGGTATCAGCAGCGGTGACGGTAAAAAGCTCTATACCATCAAAGACCGGGGACTGGTGACGCGGGTTTTTGATGAGCAGAAACTCGCAACCCTTCAGGGGCGTGCCGCCATTGGGCACACCCGCTACTCGACGGCCGGTGATGACTCCATTTTAGATGCGCAACCGGTCTTTGCCCGATATGATCTGGGAGAGATGTCTATTGTACATAACGGTAATTTGACCAATGCTCGGGAAGTTCGCGATGCATTGATTGCCAAAGGGGCGATTTTTCAGACTTTTATGGATACGGAAAATCTGATTCACCTGATTGCCAAAAGTGATGAAGAGAAACTGCTCGATCGTATTATTGATGCGGTGCAAAAAATTGACGGTGCATATTCACTGGTTTTTTTAAGTCGCAGCAAGATGTTTGCCATGCGTGATCCTTACGGGTTTCGACCTTTGAGTCTCGGACGTGTGGGTGACGGTTATGTTGTGGCATCGGAGACCTGTGCTTTTGATCTTATCGGTGCGGAATTTGTTCGTGATGTTGAGCCGGGAGAATTGTTGGTATTTGAAAAATCGAAGGCGCCGCAATCTATTAAAGTGTTTGAGCCGACCCCCAAACACTGTATTTTCGAGTATGTCTATTTTGCACGGCCAGACTCTGATATTTTTGGTCAAAATGTCTATTTAATGCGTAAAAATATGGGTGTTGCTCTGGCGAAGGAGAAGCCGGTTGAAGCCGATCTGATTGTACCGGTTCCCGATGGCGGCATTCCTGCGGCAATCGGGTATTCCCAAGAGAGTGGTATTCCTTTTGAAATGGCGATTATGCGCAATCATTATATAGGACGTACGTTTATTGAGCCTACACAGGAGATGCGGGATCTTAAAGTGAAGATGAAGCTCTCTCCTATTGTTTCCATGATTCGGGGTAAACGGGTGGTCGTCATTGATGACTCTATTGTCCGTGGAACCACGAGCCGCCGTATTATTCGTATGCTCAAAGATGCCGGTGCTACCGAGGTACATATGCGTATTTCCAGTCCACCGACTACCGACCCGTGTTACTACGGTGTCGATACGCCGGATAAAGATAAGCTAATTGCCGCAAATATGAGCAGTGACGAGATCTGTAAATATATTGAAGCCGACTCGTTGGCCTACTTGAGTAATGATGCGCTGCTTCGTAGCGTAGATGCGACGAAATCCAATTATTGTACCGCCTGTTTTACGGGTGAGTATATTGTATAGAAGCTTCTGTTGAAACTCCGGCAGATTCATACCTACGGGCACTATCTCAAGGAGAAATTCGGTACCAAAGTGTACAAAGTGCCCATCTCCATTTCCGGGTTTACCTGCCCCAATATTGACGGCAGTGTTGCGGTAGGAGGGTGTACTTTTTGCGAGAATGACTCGTTTAGTCCCAGTTTGGACAAAGTGAAACCGTTAAAGGGGTTTCATCTGAACCTCACCTCGAAAGAGAACCCTTTTTTAGAAAAACAGCTTCAGCAGTTACGTCTTCAGTTTGAGTCTATGAGTGCGCGACTTCGGCGCGATTACGGTGCGGCTAAATTTTTGGTCTATTTTCAGTCTTTTACCAATACCTATGCACCGCTATCGACACTTAAAGCGCTTTATGAAGAGGCATTGGGTTTTGATGATGTCGTAGGTTTAAGCATTGGAACCCGAAGTGACAGTGTGAGTGATGAGACCCTGTTGTATTTGGCAGAGCTCTCCCGCCACAAGGAGATCTGGATTGAATTTGGCATTCAATCTATTTACGATGAGACGCTTGAGCGCATTAATCGGGGGCACAGTGCCAAAAATGTTGAAATTTGGATAAAAAAAGCCAAAGTGCAAGGGCTTAATGTTTGCGGACACCTGATTTTCGGGCTTCCCAATGAGACACCGATGATGATGCTTGACTCCTGCAAAGCGGCATATGAGTGGGGGATTGATTCGGTTAAATATCACCCGTTGTATGTAGTCAAACGCACGGCGCTTGCCAATGAGTTTGCCCGAGGCGAGTTCACGCCCATTTGTGAAGCCGATTATATTGATGTGCTCGTGAGTGCGCTCACAATGAAACCTGAACATGTCAGCGTGCAGCGTATTACGGCAGGCATTTCCGATGGCTCGCTTATTGCACCGTCGTGGTGTCGCGATAAAAATCTACAGCTAAAACATATTAACGAGCGATTAAAAACCGTGGGTCTAAAGTATTAAGACAAGGGGATACCATGAACCATGCGATTTTGGAGAGGATTGAAGCCATACCGCCATTGCCACAGAATGTTGAGGCAATGGAGCAGATTATTCACGACCCCACAAAGAGCTTTGCGGACTACCAAAAAATTATAGAGAAAGACCCGGTGATGACTGCCGATATTTTACGGAATGTCAATGCACCGATTTACGGGTTTCGCCGGGAGATTACGTCGTTACAGCAAGCGATTGCTCTCTTTGGTATGGGTACTGTGCGCTCGTTTGTAGTGGGCTCTATTGTCAAAAAGAGTTTTCCCTTTGATATGCGTGCTTATGGTATGAGTGAGAGAGATTTTGAGCAGGTTGCCCTGAGCTGTTCTGCTGTGATGTTGCAGTGGGTTCGCAAGCGCCATCCGTCGAAACTGCTGCTTTTGGAACCTGCCGCTTTTTTGGTCAATATCGGAAAAATATTGTTATCGCAGGAGTTGCAGCGAGGTCATCGGCAAGAAGCCTTTGAAGCACTGCTTGGCAGTGGTGTGGAGGAGCATGAAGCTGAGCGTGAATTATGCGGTATGACGACGGCTCAGGTGAGTGCCGAAATTTTTGATCATTGGGGATTTGAAACGGATTTCATCCGTATTATCCGCTACAGTGACGCACCACATACCGCCGATCATGACATCAAAGTATTGAGCGCTCTGCTAAAAGCGGTACGACAGAGTGTGGATTACCATGGAAATGTGACTGATATGTCAACTATTAAAGCACTCTATGTTGCCAAAACGTTTGATCTGGATCAGGAGCTTTTACAGAGCGTTCTTAATGATATTGCTAGTGTGCAAACACCCGTGTAAAATCTGCTGTTGAGCGGAAATATCCGGGGTAGGGCATGGTGACCTTAAAGCTTTTGGCCTGTCCGGCTTTCAGATTTTTGGCAATGACAAAGGTCATTAGCAGGGTTTGGGGTTTGCTTTTTTTCTTTTGTGTCGCTGTAGCAAAAAAGTCGCCAAAGCCGCTGGGATTGTAAAAATTACCGCCTTTGACATTACCGGTGACATGTCCTTTGTTAACCAGTTTAATTTCCAGTTCGACCCTGCCGACGGTGTACTTACCGATATTTTTGACGATACCACTGTATTGAATCTTTTCAAGGGAGAGAATACGCTTGTTTTTGAGCGAGGTGACCTTGACTTTTTTGGTGTACTTATCTAATGCCATCATGGCAAAGGCGCCTACAAGTACCAATGAAATAAACGCAGAAAAAATCATGGAAAAGCGCAGTTTTTTATTGGCATTTTGCAAGGCAATGATGACGACCAATATAAAAAGCAGTAAGACAATAAGTATCACCAGGTAGTGCCATACGGTAAGATAGGTCATCATCGGCACGTTGCTCCAATCGAGAGATTGTACTCCTTTGTATAGGTAAAAGGTTCAACAATCATTTTAAATTCGTAATGCTCTCCTACAGAGAGGTTTACCTCTTTTAGTATCGACATTTTTTTGAATGGGTTGAGCGGATAGAGCATATCGAGATACGGATGACCCGAGACTTTGAATATCTTGGCCGTAATATTACATGTAGAAAGGTGCCGTTTGGAAGCATTGTAGAGTACCCCTTTGAGTACCAGTGCCTGAGAAAATTCCAGTGTCTTAACTTCGGTGATGCTTGTGGTCGTTTTATAGAGGAACTGGCGCAGTTTCATGTAGCCAATCGTCGGCCCGGTGACTAAAAGTAGTACAGCAAAAATAAACAGCGTCATGCTAAGTGCCACTTTTTTTCGTACGATAATAGCCAAAGACAGCAGTAGAATGACCAGCAGTATGACCATTGCAAAGAGTACATAGTCATACAGGGTAAGTTGCTGAATAAAGGCGGTGAGCTTCTCTTTCATTAGTGGCGGGAATTTTTCTCTTCAATACCGCTGATACCGCTGCGCCGTGCCAGCTCCTGTTTGATGCGATCGGGAGCAATATTTTTAGAACCCAGTGCCACAAGCACGTGGTAGGTCAGATCGGCACATTCATAAATAATCTCATGTTCATCATTGTCTTTGCAGGCAAAAGCAAACTCACCCGCCTCTTCAACCACCTTTTTTAAAATGGCGTTATCACCCTGCTGTAACAGTTTTGCCGTCCATGATGACGCGGCATCGGCATGTTTACGTTCTAAAATCGTGTGATAGAGGGTATCGATCACGCCGTACATTGCCTGAGCGTCAACGGCAACATTTTGTTGCGCTTCACCGCTTTGAAGTTCGGTAAAAAAACATGAAGGTCGTCCGGTGTGACAGGCGACTCCTTCTTGTTCGACATGAATGAGTAATGTATCCTGGTCGCAGTCCAGGGCAAAATGATGAATTTTTTGAATATGCCCGCTACGTTCTCCTTTTTTCCAAATACGCTGTTTGGAGCGTGAAAAATAGTGCGCTATTTTAGTCTCCAAAGAGAGGCGCAGTGCCTCACGGTTCATGTATGCCAGCATAAGAACTTCACGGCTGTTAATCTCTTGGACAATGACAGGGAGAAGTTCGGACTTCTCCCAGTCAACACGATCTAGTGCTTCATGAACCATAGCGCAGTCTCCCTGGCGCTATTGTGCCGAGACGCGTTTTTGAGCATCTTTGGTATCGACCCAGATATTAGGAGTAGAACCCCCCGGAGTCAGGAAGATTTTAGCATCTTTGTTGACGCGAAGCGCTTCATTGAATTTCCCTTGAACCTTAATGTGCTCCAGCTCTAAAAGTTGCGTGGTCAATGATTGACTAATGACTTTATTGGCAATGGCCGTCGCCTCAGCCTCGATTTCAATAGCGGTTGCCTTACCCTTTGCTGCAATTTTAACGGCTTCGGCTTTACCCTGAGCTTCAGCAGCGCGTTTGAGCGCTTCTTGTTTGGCGCGCTGTACCTCTTGCTCGGCACGTTGTACTTCCTGTTTGGCAACTTGAACCCGCTCAATCTGCTCTTTTACCTTTGCCGGAAGAACAATTTCACGAAGTTGTACCGATTGTAAATCTGCCGGAGAATTTTTCAGACCGGTAACGCTTTTGGAAATACCCTGCTCAATCTCACTGGCAATAGCATTTCGTTTGGTGGGGAGGGATTCGGCATCGTAACGTCCGACGACATTTCGTACGACATCACGTACCACCGGGTTAATAATTTTCTCTTCCCAGGAGAAGCCCCAGTTGGAGATGGTTTGTGCTGCATACTGGGCATTAAGACGGTACTGGACGGTCAGCTCAATCGCAACGGGAAGTCCGCGCTTGTCCAAAACGGTAATAGCGGGTTTGACTTTAATACCTTCACCCAAAACACTGCTGCGATCGATTTTGTCGGCATAGTTAATAATGCGCACTTTGGTATCGACAACATACACTTTTTGAATAATAGGAACAATAAAATGCAGTCCCGGAAGCAGCGCCTGCTGCTCATATTTACCATTGGTAGAGAGAATACCGCGCTCCCCCTCGTTAATAATCTCAAACGGTTTTGCCAGAACCAAAAAGAGAATAATAGCTCCGATAAAATAGACAATACCGGCTTTACCGCCGCCAAAGTTCAGATCAATTTTGGGAGGACGCGGTGCTTTGGGTTTAAAGCCACCCCCACCACCTCCGTTGTTGCCATTACCGCCTGAACCGCCGCTAGACTCCTTTTTCTTTTTGTTGAAGTAGTCATTCATATCTGTTGCCATGTTATGTTCCTGTTATGTAAGTTAAGTAGTGCTCATAGTTGGGATCTCTTCCAAAAACGATGTCAAAATAAGCACGCTGAATTTCTTGGGTTATCAGACCGCGACTGCCGTTTCCGATCTCCCGTGCATCAATAAGACGAATCGGGGTAATCTCGGCGGCGGTTCCGGTTAAAAAGGCCTCATCGGCAACATAGATCTCTTCTCGGGTAATACGGCGGCGAACCACCTCATAACCCATATTCTGTGCCATCTCAATAACCGTTTTTTGCGTAATTGAAGCAAGTGAGTTGTCATTGGGGGGCGAGATGATTACTCCGTCTTTGATCATAAAAAAGCAGGCACCGCTTGCTTCGGCAACATAGCCCTGATCGTCCAGAAGCAGTGCTTCGTCATACCCACAGTCTATGGCCTCGTATTTTGCCATTTGTGAATTGAGGTAATTGGCAGCAGCTTTGGCTTTTCCCATATTGGAGGTGTTGGCAGGTCGGCTCATGGAAGCAATTTTAAGCTTGATGCCTTTTTCCATACCTTCATCACCCAGATAGGCTCCCCACTCCCATGCGGCAATGGCTGTCTCAACCGGAGCATCTTTGTGGTACACGCCCATAGCACCGTAGCCCAAAAAGGCAAAAGGGCGCAGATAGACGTTGTCTCCGGTAAAATTGTTTTTTGCAATGAGCTCTATTTGTGCCGCATTGAGCTCTTCAACCGAGTAGGGAATGGAAATGAGCGTCATCTTTGCCGATTCAATGAGCCGTGAGGTATGGTCATTAAGGCGAAAAATGGCATACCCTTTGGCTGTTTTGTAGGCTTTGGTTCCCTCAATAACACCGTTACCGTAGTGCAGGGTGTGTGAGAGAACATGTGTTTGCGCTTCAGCCCACGGCTTCATGGCACCATTCATCCAAATATATTTGGCTTCATTCATTCAGTACTCCAAATTTTTTTTACATGTAAAAAAGTGAGATATTCTATCGCAGATGGGGTTTAAAAATGATTAGGAAATACAAAATACATGTATTTTTGTAACATGTATTTGCAAGAAGCTACTTTTGGTGACCGGGAGTGTTAATGAGCCAGATGGAAAAGATGTCCAAATAGTCCCAAAAAGATTGAATGTACTCCGGGGTTATTCCCTCGTCGATCAGGTCGGGCAGCAGTTGGGCATAAAACTCCAGCCAGCGTCTGCGGCTCTCTTCGTCAATACGAAACGGGGCATGACGACCGACCATACGCGGTTCACCGCGCGTCTGATTAAAGTAGTCCGGACCGCCGCAGATCTGAATGAGAAAATCGGCAGCATGCTGTTTGGCGGCATCAAAGTCGTCATCGTCATGAATGGGGAAGAGAAAACCGATATCACTGGGACGAATCAGGTCGTAGTGATCATCGACAAGTTTACGAAACCGTACTTCTCCGACTTCATAAAAAAAACCGGGATGCGGCTTGGTGACGGGCGGGCGTACGCCAAGCGTTCCGGGAGTAATGGCTAAATTCATGCAACACCTCATTTTGTTTTTCATTATTCTAGGGTGATGAAGATAAAAAGTGGTTTAAGCCAAAACGCTATACAATAAAAACAAAAAGGTTGCATCACGTGAATGTTTCTCCCGATTTTTCACCGCCAATGCGCATTATGGCGCCCTATTTCATGGTTGCAAGCCTGTCATATGTGATGGCAATGGTGTTGCTGTTTTTTCTGGACATCGGTGCTTCCTGGCATCAGGCGCAGCTGCTGGGGTGGGTGCATTTGTACATGATCGGTTTTGTCATGATGAGTATTATTGCCGCTATGGCACAGCTGGGACCGGTTATTGTTGAGGCGAACCACCGTTTTTTGAGTTTTTTTCATCTTATCTGGGTGTTTCTTGTCGTGGGATTGATAGTGATACTTTCAGGTTTTTACCTGTCGGCATCGTTCTTACCGTTTGGCGGTATGCTGGTATTGACGGGCATGCTCCTGTTTGTTGTTGATTTTTGGTGGACACTGCAACATGGCGGGCGTCACACCAGTGTGACACGTTCCATGAAAGCGAGTAATGTATTTTTGCTTTTTGGTGTGTTAAGCGGTCTGGTCATGGCGTTTATTTACAACGGTGCACCCGTGGCGCTTGCACCGTGGTTCAACAGTCATGTTTTTGCACTCCTGGGTGGTTTTGTTATGATGCTCATTATGGGTATTGCCACCATTTTGGTGCCCATGTTCGGCTCTTCAAAACGTGTTAGCGACAATGACTTTGGCATGAGTTTTATCAGCATGCTGACCGGTGTCATACTGGCCGTTGCCGGTGCCCTGTTCGTTCATGAGGGACTTCAGAAGATGGGGATGATATGGGTGATGTTCTCGGTCGCTTTTTTCGGGTACCGACTGTTTCAAATGTTGACATCACGTGCACGGGTAGAGCATGATATCTGGGCACGCTCCATGTATGTTGCCGCGGTATCACTGGCGCTGTCATGGCTCTTTGTGGCACTCCATTTTTTCGGTATTTCCGAACTGCTGCGACCAGGTCTGTGGCTACTTTTGGTCGGCTTTACAGGTTTTATGATTTTGGGAAATTTTTACAAGATTCTTCCGTTTCTGGTCTGGTTTCAGCGGTACGCTCCGCTGGTAGAGGAGCAGGCGGTTCCCATGCTGCACGAACTGGTGAACCGGCGTCTGGCGAGTGCCCAGTTCTTTTTTAGTAGCAGCGGTCTGTTTCTGAGCACTTTGGCACTGCTGGTTGCCAACCCGCTACTCTTTGATATGGGTGTCTCTTTGTTGGTGGTGGGCGGCGTGCTGATGTTCGTGCAGGTGATTCATATGATCCGAAGTTGACAGGAGCTGTCAATGATGATGAAAAATTCGGTGTTATCGGTGCGGCACCTCGTATGACCGCTGTCGTGGATACAACTGATTGTTTAAAATGCGCTAAAATAACGGTACAAAGGAGCAGTGATGGATGCAAAAATCATATTGGGTTCAACCGAGGCAGTGCGCCAGACGTGGAGTGAACGTCGTAGTCCTTATAGCGGTGAGGTTGTCAGTCGTGCTCCGGTCTGTAGTGTGGAGGATGCGCTCAACGCGTTACGTACGGCACAAAACGCCGCCTCAGATTGTAAGCGCGCAACACTGGCGCAGCGTTGTGAATGGCTGCTTGATGTAGCACACCGGCTTCAGGAATGTCGTGAGGAGATGGCACGCACCATTACCGATGAAGTGGGCAAGCCCATTGCCTTTGCACGCATTGAGGTAGACCGCTGTATTGAGACGGTGCGGCTTTCTGCCGAGACCATGCGTACCATGCACGGTGAGACCATCAATACGGATGCCATGCCCAGCGGGCGCAAGAGTATGGCATTTTTTCGTCGGGAGCCTGTCGGTGTCGTAGTGGCCATTACCCCGTTTAATTTTCCGCTTAATTTAGTAGCACACAAACTTGCTCCCGCTTTGGTCGCCGGTAATGCCGTGGTGCTCAAGCCTACCCCTGAAGCACCGCTGACAGCCTACAAATTTGCCAGACTTTTTATTGAGAGCAGGTATGCCGTACCCAATGCACTGAGTGTGGTGTATGGCGATGCCGAAGTGGGTTCGGCGCTCATTGGCAGCGACATTGCGCGCGTCATCAGTTTTACGGGTTCGGTACCTGTGGGCGAGATTATTGCTAAGAATGCCGGCATCAAAAAGGTCAGTCTGGAGTTGGGCGGCAATGCGGCGACCTTTGTTGAGCGTAGTGCCGACCTCTCCTATGCGGCACAGCGATGTGCATTGGGCGCTTTTGTCAACTCGGGTCAGGTTTGCATTTCGTTGCAGCGTATTTATGTTGATGCGGCAATTTATGATGAATTTGCCATGTTAATGGCAGAAGAGACGCGTCAACTTATTGTCGGTTCGCCTTATGATGAGGCAACGTTTATGGGACCGCTGATTGATGATGATGCCGCTCTTCGTGCGTTTTCGTGGGTGCAAAGAGCTATAGACGAAGGAGCACGACCGCTACTTGAACCCCGTTGTGAGGGGCGTATGTTCTACCCGTGCGTTATGGCGGATGTGACCGACGATATGACCATTGTTTGTGAAGAGGTATTTGCCCCTATTGTCAGTCTGGTTAAAGTTGAGAATTTTGACGATGCTCTGCCCCGGATGAATCACTCGCCGTACGGTTTGCAGTTTTCGGTCTTTACCAACAATCTGGCCCTCATGCAACGTGCGATTGATGAGCTTGATGCCGGCGGTATTGTGATTAACGATATGCCGACTCTGCGCTTTGACATTCAGCCGTACGGCGGTGTCAAGCTCAGCGGTGTCGGACGGGAAGGACCACGTTTTGCCATTGAGGAGATGACCGAGATTAAGTCGGTGGTTATGGTATGAAAGTTGCCGTCTCGGCATGTTTGTGGGGAGAGGTTTGCCGATACGACGGAGCGTCTCAGGAAAATTTACATGTAAAAAAGCGGTTCGAGGGGTGTGAGGTGGTACTCTTTTGCCCTGAAGCACCGGTTCTGGGTACGCCGCGTGAGCGTATTTCGGTGATTGCCGAAGATGCGGTGTTGCGTGTTGTGGGTGATGATAGCGGACGTGATGTCACGGTATTGTTGCAGGCACAGACGCAACAGTTCATAGAAACCCATCGTGACCTTGATGCCATCATTTTAAAATCTAAATCTCCAAGCTGCGGTATTGGTACCACACCTATCTTGAATGCCGATAAAATATGCGTGCGCTATGGCAATGGTGTTGCGGCTGAAATGCTGTTGGCACACTATACGAAGATCGATATTATCGATGAAACTGCGGTTTAAATTTTGATGCTATAGTAGCAGGGTGTAACAAATAACTAATAGGAATAATGATGATACCAGTAGGAAACCAGGCACCTGATTTTTGTCTTCCCAATCAAGACGATGTCGAGATCTGTCTGCGAGATTTGCGAGGCAAGTGGGTCGTGCTCTATTTTTACCCCAAAGACAATACCCCCGGATGCACCACCGAAGCGTGTGAGTTTACCGAGGCAGAGCCGGAGTTTAGTAATATGGATGCTGTGATTTTGGGTGTGAGTGCCGACAGTACGCAAAAGCACCGAAATTTTATTGAGAAGAAGGCTTTGGGCATTACACTCTTAAGTGATGAGAGCACGCAGATGATGCAGGAATACGGCGTATGGCAACTGAAGAAAAATTATGGACGGGAATATATGGGCATTGTCCGTACCACACTCATTATTGACCCTGAGGGGAAGGTGGCAGCGGTGTGGGAGAAGGTACGGGTCAAAGAGCATGTTGCCAAAGTTAAAGAGCGCCTGAAGGAACTTCAGGCGTAACGAACCCTCAATATTACATGTAAATTGTAGCAGACATACTTACGCGCTTGGGCGTTGTTGTCTGCGTTGCAGCCCAAGACAGGCGACAAGGAACATACCAAGTATCATGAAGATGCGTCCCCATTCACCCAGTGTCGGCACGGTTACGGGCTGTTTTTTAATCGGTACGTTGTTTGTCATAACCTCCGGATCACCCGGCTCCAGAATGAAGGTGCTGTACCACGGGTTGGCGCTGCAGCTAAAATCAACCAGTTTGCCGCTGAGACCGTTTTGCGAACTGCCGATGTAGTACGGGTTGGGTTGTCCGCTCGGATCGAGTGCTCCTGCTTGTTCACTACAGTCGGTATCAAGATCGTAGCGAGGCGGAATGCTAAAGTGCATGGTACATGTTGTCGTTGTCGAAAGACCCGGAATGTACCACTGGTACTCACCGTCACTGCCATCTTTGACAATGACCGGTGTCTGTGCATTGTCACAGGTAATTTCAATAGAGCCTCCCGAGACAATCGTGCCATCATCGACATCATAAAAATACCCCTGCGGATCATAATCAAGATAGTCGGGAATGCCGTCACCGTCATGATCGCCAAGTTCGTCAGCGTCGGGAATGCCGTCACCGTCACTGTCGGTATCTAAATAATTGGGAATACCGTCATGATCCAGGTCGATGAGCTGGGTTGGAATACCGGTGGCATCATCACGACCGTCATGGTTGGCATCAACGACGACACTTGGCGGCGTGACTGTCAGACCCGTATCGGGGTCGACATACGGCGGTGCTTCAACGGTATCGGCAATGCCGTCCCCGTCACTGTCATGGTCATACCCAAAATCGGCATCTAAAAAATCTGATGCCGGTGGCAGCAGTACCGGCATCGGAACATTCATGGTGGTACTGGCCCAACTGCCCGAAGGAAGGGTACTCTCGTCGACTTGAACCTGATAATTACCCGGTACAAGATTTTCAAAGAGATAGGTACCCTCACTGTCGGTCGTGGTGGTTGCAACGGTGTTGCCGAAGATATCAGACAAGATAACGGTAACATTGCTAAAACGTGCTTCTGTGGTGTCTACGGTGCCGTCGGCATTGTCATCGTGCCAGACGGTATCGCCAAGAGTGCTTAGCGGATAGATGCCCATATCCAGATCGGTATTATGCATGCCGGCGTCCAGCGTTACCGTCGGCGTTGTCATGGTGGCTGCCTCAACGTCACTGTCGCGGGTATTATCTCCCTGGTGTGCCGGTGAAAGTACATAGCCTGCAGGCAAAACAAAGTGCACCGAATAGGTGCCCGGGTAGAGGTCGCTAAACTCATAGTGTCCACTGCTGTCAGTTGTGAGCGTTGCTATGACGGTGCCGGCATCATCAAGCAGCTCTACCGTAACATTGGCGACACCGCTTTCATTGGTATCTTGAATGCCGTCGCCATTGGTGTCGTTCCAGACCAAATCGCCTAAACTTGTCGGCGGCAGATGAATACCCATGTCAATACTGCCGTCATGTTCGCCGCCATCAAGACGAATGAGATGAGAGATTCCCGTAACCGGATCCGCATCACTGTCGTTAGCATCGTTATGGCTACCGATGTTTTGAGGTGTGACAACATAGTAGGCCGGCAACGTAGTCAGATCAAATTCAACCCGATACTCTGAGGGTTCCAGATTCTCGAAACGGTACATTCCCGACGTATCGGTGGTGGTACTCTGTAAAAGGCTGCCGTTACGATCAAGCAGATGAACACTGACATTGGCAACACCGTTTTCGCCACTGTCTTGTATGCCGTTGCGGTTGCGGTCATCCCAAACAACATCCCCTAACGAGGCAAAGCGGTAAATACCCATATCAAGTGTGGTGTCTTGTTCCTGGGCAGTTAGTGTGGTCACCGGAGTGCGCATGGTTATCGGGTTGACGTCGCTGTCTTCATCGTCATTGCCGTTATTGGCTACCGTGAGACCATAACCTGAGGGCAGTGTAAATGCCACCATGTACTCACCCGGAACCAAATTGCTGAAATAATAGTTTCCGCTGCTGTTGGTATAGACCGGATCGACTGCTGTTCCGGTAGCATCGATAACACTGTTGCCGCTGTTATCGAGAAGCTGGACTAAAACACCTGAAACACCCAGCTCGTTACTGTCTTGTATGCCGTTGACGTTAAGATCGTCCCAGACCCGATCACCAAGAGCGGTTTGTGGAATAAAGATTCCCATATCGATACTCGTATTGTTTTCGCCACTTGGGAGCGCAATAATATTAGTACGACCGGTGGACGGATTGGCATCACTGTCTGCGGTATCATCACCTCCTTGATTGTGCAAGGTTGGAACAAAGTGTGGTGGCAGTGAACTCAGGTTAAATTCGACAATATAGTCATTGGGTAACAAATTGGTAAAGGCATAGTGCCCGTTAGTGTCGGTTGTTGTCGTAGCAATAAGATTTTCGTTACTCCCCAGAAGATTGACGATGATGCCCGCAACACGCGGTTCACTACCGTCATCTCTGCCGTCACGATTGTCATCACGCCAGACGGTATCGCCAATAGCAGCGCGTTCAATGACCCCGAGATCCCAGCTCATATCACTCTCGTTAGAATCAAGCGAGGTGAGTGTTGTCGTCAGCGTGGCATCGGCATCACTGTCGCGGGTATCATCCGTGCCGGCATTGGCTACCGTGACCTCATATCCAAGAGGCAGTGCAAAACTCAGCATATAGTTGTCGGGTTCAAGATTCTCAAACCGATAGGCACCCGAGTTGGCGGTTGTGGTCGTGAAGGTAGCGTTATCGGATTGTCGCGTTAAGGTAACGTCCACACCGTCAAGCCCATTTTCGCCACTATCTTGTACCCCGTTACCGTTAGTATCGACCCAGACGTAATTTCCAATTTCTGCGTACATGTAAATTCCCATGTCCCAACCGGTATCATCCTCATCTGCCGTAAGTGCCGCTACGGTCACCATACCTGTAGCATCACTATCGCTGTCGGCCGCATCGTCCGTACCTTGATCTTGTGCAGAGCGTTGGTAACCCGCAGGCGGAATGAACTTCAGGACATAGCTGTCGGGAATAAGATCGGCAAAGTGGTAGTGTCCGTCACTGCTGGTGAGTGTACTGCTTAAAAAACTGCTCGAGGTGTTGTCGTCGCCGGCAACGTAACTGTTGGCATAGAGTTCAACACGGACGTTGCCAACACCCGGTTCACCGCTGTCTTGAATGCCGTTGCGGTTCAGATCATGCCAGACACGATCTCCCAGCGAAGCATAGGGAATGTAGAGCCCCGCATCATTGTCCATATTGTGCGTACCGCTGCCAATGGTAATTATCGGGGTTCGCTTGCTGATAGGGTCGATATCACTATCGGTTGTTGTATCGCCGCCACTGTGTTGCGGACTGATGGTATAACCAAAAGGTGCCGTGACCTCAACAATATAATCGCCGGCGTAAAGATGCTCAAAGAGATAATGTCCGGAAGCATCGGTTGTTGTCATCATTGCTGAACCATTGGCATCAAGCACCGGATTGCCGTTGCTATCTAAAAGATGTACGGTAATACCGACAATCCCGCTCTCATTGGCATCGCGAACTCCGTCACGATTCGTATCATACCAGACGGTATCACCAATGCTTCCGGTCTCAAAAATCCCCATATCATAGGTGAGAATATTGTCGGCACTGAAGAGTTGAAAGGTTCCGGTTTTGCCGCTTTGCGTGTCGGCATCACTGTCAACGGCATCATCATTGCCACTGTTGGCTGAGGTGACGACATAGCCTGTTGGCAGTGTGGAGAGATTGAACTCTACCTCATAAAAATCGGGTTTTACATTTTGAAACGTATAGTTACCGCTGCTATCGGTAGTGGTGGTAGCAAGAAGATTGCCCAGATCATCGAGCAGGTTGACGGTAATACCGGCAACACCGTTTTCGCCACTGTCTTGTATGCCGTTTTGATTCGTATCGATCCAGACGGTATCTCCGAGTGCGGCGGCATTATGATACAGACCCAGATCGTAATCCCGATTGGACTCCTGCGGATCAAGGGTTTCGATGTCGGTACATTTGGTGGTGGCATTGACGTCACTGTCAAGGGTGTCGTCAGTACTGCTGCTGTCTTGGTCGCTAATCTCATATCCGGTAGTATCAAAGCAGACTTTGTAGTCTCCCGGAAGAAGCAGATCGAACAGGTAACTGCCATCAGCTGCTGTACTCTGTGCCGCGACGGGCGTACCCGAAGCATCGGTGACGCTGTTACCGCTACTGTCTACAAGAGAGACACTAATGCCGGCAATACCGTTTTCTCCTCCGTCTTGAACACCGTTGGCATCGGTATCGAGCCAGACACGATCACCGATGGAAGCGACCTCAAATAACCCGATATCCCACGAAGTATCAGCTTCTCCTTCGGTGAGGGAGGTAGGTGTTGTGCGTAATGTCGTCGGATCAAGATCGCTGTCAAGCGTGTCGTCTCCGCCGGCATCTTGAAGTGTGACGTAGTACCCATTGGGCAGTGTCATACTGATGCTGTAGGTTCCGGGAAAGAGATTGTCAAAGCGGTATTCACCTGCTGCATTGGTGGTTTGTGTGGCAATAGTAGTACCGTTTGCATCAAGCAGGGAGAGACTGACATTGGCAATGCCGTTTTCACCGACATCCTGAATTCCGTTATGATTGACATCAAGCCAGACATAGTTCGAGAGGGATGCGGGCAGAAGAACACCGGCATCAACAGTGAGGTTGTCTTCATCAGATACAAGCGTCTCAGTGACGGTTGCCGGGGCATTGCTGTCAAGTGCGGGGTCGGTTCCTGCTAAAGCGTAGGTCCACATATAGCCGCTTGGCAGGGTAAAAGTGAGTTCGTAAGTTCCCGGATACAGCCGATCGAACAGATAATTCCCGTTCGCATCACTAAACAATGGGTCTAATGACAAACCATCGACATCGGTATTGCTAAAATTGATATTATTAATACTGATCTCTGCTCCGCTAATGGTCGGTTCACCACCGTCTTGAATGCCGTTGGCGTTGATATCGTGCCAGAGAAAATCACCGATAGATGCCGGAATGAAAACTCCGGCATCCAGATAGGGGTAACCGTTGGCATAAACGGTGCTTACAGAGACTATAGAGGACATGCCGTCATTGGCATAGGCATTGGCATCGCTGTCATCGGTTCGAAGATTACCGCCGTAGCGCGGTCGGGTAAAGACATAGCCGCTGCCGACGGGCAAAACAAATTTGACTTGGTAAGTATCGGGACGCAGGTTGTCAAAAAGGTAGTTTCCGTTGGCATCGGTAATGACGGTACCAAACGCATTGCCCAGATCATCCTGAAGCACCCGGACGCCTCCTTGAAACAGCTGCACCTCGATATTGGGTACACCCGCTTCACTCTCCTGAATACCGTTGCCGTTGGCATCGAGCCAGACGAGATCTCCCAAAGAGACATGACGAAACAATCCCAGATCCCAATCAAGGTCGTTAGTACCCTCAGACAGGGTGATGGTATTGGTAATTGCTTGTTGGCTATTGCCGCTAACGCTGTTGCCGTCACTGTCTTTGGTACTGTCCGACCCCTGCATGGATGGGGTAATGATGTAAGGATGCGTGGCAAAATCAATGCCGGACCAGTCAAATTCGACATGATAGTCTCCGGGTGTGAGATCTTCAAAAAGATAACTGCCGTTGGCATCCGTGGTGGTGATGCCGGCAACAGTGTTACCGGTGGTTTCATTAATAAGCGTGACGGTGACCCCCGCAATACCGTTTTCATCGTCATCTTGAATACCGTTGGGGTATCGTTCCAGCCAGACGGTGTCTCCCAATGATGCCGAGGCGACAATACCGCCGTCAACGCTCAGGTTGACATTGTTGATGGTATTGCCGTCAAAATCGGGATCTTCTCCCGGAGCCTGAGAATTGGCAGAGATGGTAAAAAGCGGTGTGCGTTTGGTGTAGTCGGCATCACTGTCAAGCGTATCGTCACCACCTTGATTGTGGTAGGTCATACCCGAACCGTATGGGGTAATGAATGCAATATAGTACTCGGTAGTAGGAGAGACATTGGTATAAAAGAGGTACTTTCCGGCAACAGAGGTAGCGGTAGCATCGACAAGGGTACCATCAGCAGTATGAAGTTCAACAACCATGTCGGCAACCGGATTGGCATCTTGTACTCCGTCATAAGCGATTTGATCGTACCAGACATAATCACCGACAGCGGCATGGGTGGCATCGGGGTAGATCCCCATATCCCAGCTCATGTCATTTTCAGGCGAACCCAAAACCGTTGTGGCAGTTTGGTAGCGTGATGCGCCCAAAGAGGTCTCGGCGTCACTGTCAAGCGTATCATCACCGCCACTGTTGGCAGGAGAGACGATAAAGCCGTCAATGAGGGTAAAAACGGCATAGTAGCTGCCGTCAGGCACATCGCTAAAACGATATTTTCCCAAATTGCCGTTAATGTCGGTGGCGGTATAGGTGGTATCGATCAGAGTATCGTTACTGGCATCATAAAGTTCTACTTTGACACCGTTAATTCCCGGTTCTGCGGGATCTTGAATGCCGTCTTGGTTAATGTCAAGCCAGACGGTGTCACCGTAGCTGTTTTGTTGATCGGGATTTACCTCAATACCAACCTTAAGCGGCTCAGCGGCGAGTAAAGCACTGCCGTCTGAACGGTCACCTTTAAAGGCAAAGGAGTTCCACGCAATTGCGGCAGGCGGCGTATCTGTCGGGGCCTGCATATTCCAGATGAGGCTTCGACTTTCATTGGGCTGAATCACAATAGCGGGATCAAAGACAATTTTAATGGAACGCACCTGGGTAATGTCACCCGGAGGCGTCAAAGACCAGTTGGGTGCCTGACATGTGAGGGTGTCACTTGCCAGATAATCAGGAGCACGACACGGATTACCCGCAAGGGAGTAGTAGACATCTCCTAAAGAGGTGACAATAGGCTTGGCAAGATTGGTACGCCACTCACTGTGGCGTGCCGACGTGTCTTTGACACCGGTATCGCCAACGAATGGTAAAATATCAATAATCTCAATATTACTGACGGCGACATTACCGCCGTTTTGTATGGTAAGGTTATAGTCTGCCGAACCTCCGGCATAGGTTTTTCCCGAAGCGGGGAAACGGCTCCATGCGGTATCGTATGCTCCTTTGACCCACTTCTGCGAGACAATTTTGGCAACATTGATAATATTGACACTGTTGGACTGCTCACACACCTTGGCCACCGTGGGTGACGTGTTGGTGTAGGAGAGAAGTGTGGGATCGGTAATGTCTTGAGCACTGTCCTGCTCTCCGTTGAGGACATGACAGGAAAAGGGTACGGTTGTATCTTGTGTGGTGATGTACGCTTTGTTGGTCAACGTACCGTTTCCTGCGGTATTGAGAACTTTTACCGTCACTTCGAGTGTGACTGCTTCACCGCGCTGCAGGGTACCGGTAAAATTCCAGCGCAGCAGGGTACGATCGGTATCGGCACCGCTGCCGTTTTCAACGGAGAGTACTTGAGTGACACCGGTATGACCATTGTCATTGTAGGTGGTTGAGATATATTCAATGCCGCGGGGCAGCAGGTCAAATACAATCGGGTCGGTTAAACTTCCCGTACCGTCATTGGAGTTGGTTACGTCAATGGTATAGGTAAACTCTTCATTGAGACTCAACTCGTCTGATGATGCTGACTTAAGGGCTTTGGGTACGGCATAGTTGTCACGTATTTCGACATCTTTGCATGATGCTACCTGAGTAAGCGGCTGCGGGGTGGTGGCATTGTCGTCAGCGTTGAGTTGTGCACAGTTGTGAATGAGGGTGTTAATATCGCCCTCATTGGGGGTGGTACCGTCACGAAACGTATGAAAGACCGAGGCACTGACGGTCGGTGGTGTGGTGGCTTGAAAATCCAGAGGTACATCACCGAAATCGAATCGAATGGCTGTGAGGTACTCACCTCCTGTTGTGACGGTACCAAAGTCGGTATGGTTCAGTGTCACCGAACTGCTGCGGCTGTAGGTTCCTTTAAGGGTCCATGTCGGGTTGGCACTGGTTTGGTAGGAAATATTAACATCACCCGCACTGCTGTAGACACCGGTGGTGATCTGCAGGACTGCGATCTCATTGGTGGGGAACGTATCACTCATATACATGTTCGTAAGCGGCACATTTCCCGTACTTTGTGGTGAGAGTGTGTACGTGATCGTATGATTCGTTCCCAGATCATCGTCACGAATCCAGTCGAGATTGTTATTGGTCGGAACGACGGCCGTTTTAGCAATACTTATTTGCGGCGTCGGGTTAAAGACAAAAGGTTCCAGGGTGTTACTGACCGTCGCACTGCCGACAGGTCCATTGGTGCCGCCGATGGGCGTTCCGGTAACATCGACACGATTATCTACCGTTTGAGCCGTGCTGAATGTCGGGGTGGGAAAATTAAGAACAATATTTTTGTTGATACAACCGCTGCTGACATCGGCACTCAGTCCACTCCAGGTTATGGTATGTGTTGTTGCATCGACGCTGCCGCCGCCGTTGTTGACTACGGTGGCACCGGCAGGGTAGGTATCGGTGATATTGATATCGGTGAGATTCACGTTCCCAATGGTCGTATCGGGACAGAGTTGGAGTGTGTAGGTAATATCGGTATCAAGGTAAAAACCACTGTGAAACTGATCATACGCCTGCGGTGTTTTGGTGACATGCCACTGCGGCGTTGCAGCAATAGCCAAAGTATCGGTATTGCTGTTGGGGTCGACGACGGGAGTGGTGCTGACATTACGGGTCGGTACGGCAAAATTGGTAATGCTTGAGCCGTCTGCTACGGTGCCGGGACGTACTTCAACCTTATAGCGAATCTCTCCGGTTGTTCCGGCGGCAATTTGCGGAAAATGCCACTTGAGCGCTTTGGCATTATAGTCACTACCGCTGCTGCTAAAGGTGGCATCGGAGGGAGAAAAGACTTTAATGAGCTTCAAATCATCCGAAAGCAGATCATCAATATCGACATCAGAACAGTTGAGCGTCGTGCTTTCACACGAGTATTTAATGGTATAGAAAAAGGTTTTTCCCGATTCTAAAGGACTGGTGGCGTCGTTACTCTTATACAGATAAACGGTTTCGGCCAATGCTAGCGTGGGCAGCAGCATAACAATAGCCAAAAAGTAGCGTAATTGCTTCAAAGGCATGAACATTCTCCTCAATACGTACGTGTTACGGTAGATTTACATGTAAAAATACATCTTGTTGCATTATATCAGAAAAAATGTAAAATAAAGTGATAAAAAAAAACATAAATAATTAAATCTTCCGTTTTTTTTCTAAGAATTAATGTTTATTTGTTACTTTGTATATGAAGCTAAAAACCTCGGCAACGGCTTTGTAGAGTGCTTCGGGAACTTCTTTATTGAGCTCTACTTTGGAGAGCAGTTCAATGAGATCCGCATCTTCTTTGATGGGAAGATGGTGCAGTTGGGCAATTTTAATGATATTTTCGGCGCTTTGCCCTTTGCCTTTGGCGACAACTTTGGGAGCCGCATCTTTGCT
This sequence comes from Sulfurimonas sp., assembly GCA_003978475.1. Classification (GTDB taxonomy): domain Bacteria; phylum Campylobacterota; class Campylobacteria; order Campylobacterales; family Sulfurimonadaceae; genus QNZR01. The sequence continues at coordinate 9,868 of QNZR01000099.1, read as the reverse complement.
GCGGTCATATTTGAGTGCGGCAGCTTTTTTCATACTTTCACTTCAAATCCCATTTTCAGGTGAGACGGTGTTTGGTAAGATGTTGCGGCAGTGCTGCGGGCTGCTTCGACAATTCGTATTTCACGTGGGGTAATATCTGCGTCAATCAGAGCAGAGCGCAATAACGGAATATGTTCTTTAAGAAGCTGCTTCAAGTCGCTGCTTTCGGAAAACAGATGCAGGTTTAGCTGATTGTTGTCATAGAGAATCAATCGGAGTTTGAGTTCACCGTAGGTTTTGAGCTTCAGGTCAATGTCACAGTAAAAGGTCTCTTCATCATGGTGATTCAGGGTGATGTTTCCCTCTTCAAGCTGCTCCCATGAAAGCGGTAAGTACACAGACGAGGCATTGCACAGATGCGACATGAGCTGATAGTAGTCAATTTGCAAGGCAAGTTTGTCCATCTGTTTGAGAAGTTCGCTCTGGTTGGGATGGGTAGATTTGGCAATATCATCCGAGGCCTGCAGCAGTACGGCTTTAAGATCCTGGGCGACAATCTCTTTGATTTGGTGATGGGTGTCGAGCTTTTGGGGTGTATTAAGATGCTTCAGGGTCTGTAGCACAGTGCCCAGCTCTTTAGAATACACAGCGTCAGATTTTTGCAGTGCCGAGGATACCTGTTCTAAAAAACGCTCAATCTGCTGTGGGAGATGACGCTCATGCAGTCGGTGCTGTGGTTGCGGTGCCGCCATAATCGTATCGAGCGTTTTGATGATGTTGTTCAGAAGGGATGAGAGGGTTTTGGATTCCGGCACATTACTGTTTTGTAACATCGGCAAGAGCGTATTTAGGGTCTCATGCAGCACGGCCGGAGAGCTCTGTTTCATTTGAAATGCATTGAGCAGCTGAGTGGTTTGCTTAAGCAGTGAAGAGAATGTTTTTGAGTAGAGGGGGTCGGCATGGTTACGATGATTCTGCAGGGAAGCCAGCAAAGGCTCCAGACGTTTGAGAACGGCTTCGAGGGCATGGGTATTTTGTTTGGTCGCAGCGAGCAGTTCTTTATTGGAGGCGTGGCTGATGACAGGATCGAGACGGAGGGCATTAAGCTCTTTAGCGAGAGCTTTTACGGCGGGAATGTGACTCTTTTCAAGCAGGGGCAACAGAGAGTCGAGTGCTGTTTTGAGGGTGAGTTTCGGATTGTCGGCATTTTTGAGTCTTGACTCTAAAAAGATGCCTGAATTTTCAAGCTTTTCTTTGAGTACCGGCTCGCTAATGTGTTTGATGTCAATGAGAAAATGTTTCAGTACCTTTTCAATGGGCAGGGGAGTGGCGTCGGATTTTAGTGTCTTTAGAAGGTCGTGAATGGTATCACTGACCTTTCCCAGACTTTTGAGTGTCGGATTGTTCTTTAAAAGATCCAGCAACACGGCATCAGATTTGGAGTGTTGGGTCCGCTCCTGTAGAAGGGCATGTAAAATAGATTTGATATCTTTACCCTCAGAAAGGGTTTGTAGCTGCTGGGGTGTTGCTGTTTTAAGAACTTCTGCCAAAGCCTTATTGGTGTTAGGAAGCATGATACCCAGTTGTTTATTGGTTGAAATATTGATCATGCTAAAGTATAGCATTAATCCATTGAAAATTAAACGTAATTATATTACACTGTTGCACAATGTTGAGAATAAGGAGCACATTATGGTGTATGATTTGGCAATTATTGGTGCTGGTCCCGCAGGTATTGCTACGGCAATTGAGAGCTATGCTTTGGGGATTCGTAATATCGTGCTTCTGGAAAAAGATGAGAATCATAACGCGACCATTCGGAAGTTTTACAAAGACAAGAAACGGGTCGATAAGGACTGGAAAGGGCAGCAGGTTGAGTGTGACGGTAATATTTACTTTGTTGATGGCACCAAAGAGAGTACTCTGGACTTTTTTGATGATCTGCTTGATCAGCATGCCCTAGAGCTCAAAACCCATACCGAAGTACAAAAAATCAGCAAACATTCTGACGGCAGTTTTGAAATTTTTATGACCGGTGGTGTGGTTAGGGCACGTTATGTTGTGGTCACCATCGGACGGATGGGTAAGCCCAATAAACCGAGTTATCCTATTCCGCCCTCAATCAAGCAGCAGGTCAACTATACCTTGGAGCACTGCTCTCAGGGAGAAAAAATCATGGTGGTCGGCGGTGGAGATTCTGCGATTGAGTACGCGGTAGAACTTGCCGACAAGAATGAAGTGAGCATCTGTTACCGTCGCGGAACCTTCCGCCGTGCCAACCCGACCAACGAACAGGATATTATGGCGGCCATAGAGCGTGGCGCCGTCCGTCCGCTATTGCATCAGACCATTGAATCGTTAGAAGCCGATCAGGGAAAAGTACATGTCAATTTCGGTGACGGCAGCAGCGAAACGTTTGATCGTCTTATTTACGCTATTGGCGGCACTACACCCAGTGCCTTTTTACAAAGCAGTCATATCGGTATTGAAGATGGCAAGCCGGTTCATAACGAGCACTACGAGACACAGGTCAAAGGACTTTTTGTCGCCGGTGATATTACCCAGGAGTCTGGCGGCTCCATTGTATTGGGACTGAACCACGGCTATGCCATTGCCCGATATATTACACAGCACCGCTAAGCCTGAATGCCGCTTTCACGGGGAGGGAACAGTAATTGCTTGTTAAAATTTACATGTAAATATTAAAAGGAGTTACTATGACCATCGAGAGCTTTGCGCTGGAGATGCATTCTGAGCATACGAAAACAACATCTGTCGCTACAGGCTTTCTCAGTGAACTAGAGGCTGAAAATGCCAAACGCACGCAAGAACTTGAAGCAGCAAATGCCCAAATGTCATTAGACAAAGTGTTGGAATATGAATTGATTCGTCAGCTTTTGGCAAGCTTGCAATCAGGCTCATATGCGTGCGAAACCTATGATGCCGGGCAGTTTGCGCAGAAAAACGGCACGTATAATAAAGAACGTCGCGAATACGAATCGTTAGAGGTGAGTATGAAGGGTATTGTGCGTACTCCGACACAAGAGATTACACTTTCGCTGGATGTGGCATTTTCAAGCAGTTTTGTGGCACGGTATGAGGTAGAGCGCTCACAGTTTTACGATCCGTTAGTGATTAATTTTGATGGAACATTGCCGCAATTGCAAAACGAGACCTTTACCTTTGATCTGGATTGTGACGGAGTCGGTGAGGCGGTTGCGCCGCTTCAAGAAGGCAGTGGATTTTTGGCGCTCGATAAGAACCGTAACGGCACAATTGATGACGGCAGTGAGCTTTTTGGTGCCACTAACGGCAATGGTTTTGTTGATTTAAGCCGTTACGACAGTGATAACAACCGATGGATTGATGCCAATGATGCGATTTTTAACGAATTGCGTATCTGGAGCAGCAGCAGCGGAGAACGTCGCCTCATTCCTTTAGCAGAGCTGGGTATCGGTGCACTGTATCTGGGATACACCAAAAATGATTTTGATCTAAAAAACGACCATAACGAGGTGCTCGGACGCATCCGCTCCAACGGGCTCTATCTTAACGAAGACGGCACCAGTGGACTAATGACACAAATAGATCTGGCCAACCGTCACAAGCATGCGGGGCGCAAGATGCAAGCAAGCGATTTGCAACATCTGCTTAAAGCCGTGTCATGAGGCATCCCAAAGAGGATGTTAGACGTTAGTGTTACCGCAGTAACCACATTTCTTGGCATCAAGAGGAATTTCCATAGCACATTCACCACAGACTTTGGTTGTTGGTGCCGGTGCCTCCTCAGGTTCTTTAAGTTTGTTGTACGATCGAATAAACATAAAGATAATAAAACCTAAAATGACAAATGAGATAACATCGTTGACAAACATACCGTATTTGATGGCAGGGGCACCGGCTTTATCCAATGCTTCCATAGACGCATAGTCATTACCGTCAAGCGCAATAAAAAGTTGTGAAAAATCAACTTTGCCCAAGAGCATACCTACCGGCGGCATAACGACATTGTCAACCATAGATTTAATGACGGTTGCAAAGGCGCCACCAAAAATAAAACCGACTGCCATGTCGACCATGTTTCCTTTAATTAGAAACTTTTTAAACTCTTCTAACATTGTTACGACTCCTTAAGTTATGTTAACAACTGAATTCTAACTACTAATAACTTGAATGTAGTTTAATGTTCTTTGTGTTTCATAATGTGTCGCAGGATATTACCCCGGCTGAGGGCAGACATCGTGTATGTTATGGACGCGAGCGGCCTGACGTTTGAGTCTGACTTTGTAATATTTCTCGATTGCCTGTTTAATGAGCCATCCTGCGACACCGCCAATGCACAAACCAAACGGGGTCACGACCAGCGCATATCTGCCGCCCAGGGCAATGGCCATTCCACGAAGTTGAATGTGGGCGCGCTGCAACGGTTGTTCGTTAATGGAAGCCATAATATTGTTGGCGGCAATGGTGCCGCTGGCTTCAGCACTTTGTGCGGTAGGAGCGACGGCTTCTCCGGCACGATTGTGCAAGGCGGCAGCATCTCCAATAGCAAACAGTGTAGGTGACAGACGCAAGTAGGCATCGACGGCTAGGAAACCGTGGGTGTTTTTCTTGTAGGCGAGCTGCTCAATAAATGGGGAGGGGGCAATGCCCCCGGTCACAATGGTAAAGTCAAAATTGATGGTATCACCGGTGTCCAGAACGACATGTTGCTCTTCAATACTGCTTACATGATGTGCGAGAAGTTCGACACCCAGATGCTTAAGACGTCTTGTTACTTTGGCGATGACCTTGCTGCTTTGCGTTTTTAAAATATGTTTGGCAATCAGTTTAATGTGAATACGGCCGCAGCGCAGGACGTTCTCTTTGGTATAGCGGTTAAAATACTCCTGCATCTGTGCAGCAACTTCTACGCCGCTTAATCCGGCGCCAATGACGACGATAGTAAAGGTTTTTGATGGTGGCACCCTTCGAGACGCTCAAACAGTTCGTCTTCAAAAAAATGTTTGGCATGCAGGGTGGCTCTGAGGCTTTTGACACCGAGAACATAAGCGCCTTTGGCATGAAAATCTTGTGAAAACCGTGTGACACTTCCGGTGGCAATGATGGCATAATCAAAATCCAAACGGGAGTTTTGGCAAATGAGTGTCTGTTTCTCAATATGCAGCGCCTCGTCACAGACAAAATGGGTATGATCACCCAAGCTGGCAACCAGAGCCGGAAGATAGACAAAGGTCTGCTCAAGGGAACGGTTGGAGACCAAAAGGTTGTAGCTCTCAGTTTGCAGGTAATGGTAGGTATGTTGATCAACAAGGGTAATTTGCAAGGTGCCCTCGGCTTGTGCAGCAAGGGTTTCAAGGGCACGGATACCGCCATACCCTCCCCCGATAATCAGTACGGTTGTCATGATTTCTCCTTAAGGGTGTTAGAAATCTATGATTGATTATAGCGTTGCTTTGTTACAAAGAACGATCCTTAAAGTCATTCTAATCGATTGCTTTTTTAATCTGTTCATACGCGGCATTAATGGCCTGTACTTTTTCGGTGGCTTCTTTCATGTAGACCTCATCGGCACCTTGAGCTTTGATGATGTCGGGGTGGTATTGGCGCACGAGCTTGCGGTATGCTTTTTTAATCTCATCCATGGAGTTCTCCCGGCTCATGCCCAAGAGTGCATAGGCATCGTCAATAGAGCTTTGTACGCGGGTGTTCTTATAGACGCTTTTAAACTGTTCCAACATGCTTTGAAAGCGTGTCTCATCGACATGTAGCAGTTTTGAAAGGCTACGGAGCATCTGCTCTTCATTGTGGGAGAGTTCACCGTCAACAAAGGCGAGATTCATCCAAAATCCGAGCATATCGTGCGTTTTTCGTGCATCACCTTTTAGGGCACGGTAGAGTTCCTGTGCTTTTTGCTCGAGATTAAAAGCCAGCTCTTTTTCGTGTTGGAAAATTGCTTTTAACAGCGTTTTGGCATGCTCGGGATCGGGAAAAATTTTACTAATGTCGTTAAACATGTTGCCGATAAGTTCGGCTTCGAGTTCATCAACCCGTCCGTCAGCCTTGGCAACTTTGGCAGTGAGGGCAACAAAAAGCCCCAGTTCGCTCTGTTCCAAATGTTCTTTGGTCAGGGTAAAATTTTTAAACTGTTCACGGTAATATATTTTTTCAAAACGTTTATAGCTTTTAACAACACGGTACAATACATACGCCACGACAAGAAAAATAATAATATTACCCAAACAGAATCCTTTTTGAAAGGTTCATCAAAGAACCCAATACCTAAGTATAAAGTAAAAAAGTTAAAATAGCGCTCATGAAACAGACTTTTACAAATCTTGACACCGGTATTAAATACATGCTGCTCTCTTCACTGCTTTTTGGCGTGATGGGTGCGTTTGCCAAACTCTGCAGTGAGCATATGAGTTCGTTGGAGGTGGTTTTTTTTAGAAATTTGTTTGGAGTGGTACTGGTAGGAATGACTCTGATGAGAAGCCCTCTGGTACAGCAGGGCGGTAGACCGCTGCTGCTCTTTTTTCGCGGGTTCATGGGGTTTATTGCCTTATTGGCATTTTTTTACAATATTGCACATATTCCTCTGGGTGATGCCATGACCTTTTCTAAAACCGCTCCTATTTTTACCGCACTCTTTGCTTACATGCTCTTAAACGAGCAGCTTTCCCCACTGGGATGGCTGGGCATATGTATCGGTTTTATCGGTATTGTCTTCATTACCCAGCCGACGGGATTGAGTTTTAGCAAGACCGATATTTTAGGTATCTTCAGCGGTGTGGGGGCAGCACTGGCATACACTTCGGTACGAGAATTGCGTTCCTACTACGATACCCGCGCTATTGTGCTTTCGTTTATGGTCGTCGGCACGCTGGGACCTTTGGTGTTGCTACTGCTTTCTGAATTTTTACATGTAAATGCTTTGGATTTTATGCTGGGAGAATTTGTTATGCCTGAGGGTGTGGTATGGCTCTATATTGTCGGCATGGGAATCTTTGCCACTTTGGCACAATATTATATGACCAGGGCGTACGGCGTCTCCAAGGCGGGTATTGTCGGAGCGGTGAGTTACAGCAGCATTGTATTTTCCGTTATTTTGGGGCTCATGCTTGGTGATGCCCTTCCCGATGTTCTGACATCATGCGGCATTGTACTCATTATCATTGCGGGCATAATGGCCGCCAAGGGAAAATAGGGTATAATCTTGCTTTTCAACTGCATGAGGAATACACAAATGATACTATTGTCAGGTCCGTGCGTCATTGAGAGTGAGGCGAGCCTTTTTAGAATTGCCGAAGCGTTACAGCCGTATCACGAGGATGCGCAGTTCGATTTTTATTTTAAAGCCAGTTTTGACAAAGCCAATCGTACGTCACTGGAGAGTTTCCGTGGCCCGGGGCTTGAAGAGGGGCTGCGTTTACTGCAAAAAGTCAAAGAGACCTTTGGCTACAAGATTGTCACGGATGTGCATGAAAGTTATCAGGTCGCTCCGACGGCCGAAGTGGTCGATATGCTGCAAATTCCCGCTTTTTTATGCCGCCAGACCGATCTACTGGTTGCTGCGGCGCGAACCGATGCAATGGTCAACATTAAAAAAGGGCAGTTTATGAATCCCGGTGACATGCAGTATTCTGTCTTAAAAGTATTAAAAACCCGCGGTTGCGAGACAGCGGGATACGAGCATGCCAAAGCGCATGGAGTGCTACTGACGGAACGCGGCTCTTCATTCGGTTATGGCAATATGGTAGTCGATATGCGCTCTTTGGTGATTATGCGCCGTGCGGCTCCGGTACTTTTTGATGCGACCCATTCGGTGCAGATGCCCGGATCCGGCGGCGGCAGTACCGGCGGAGACAGTTCGATGGTGCCCTATTTAAGTAAAGCAGCTGCGGCAGTCGGTGTGGACGGGTTTTTCTTTGAGACCCATTTTGATCCGTCTCAGGCATTGAGTGACGGTCCCAACATGATTACGCTCGAAACACTGCAGCAATTGACGCAGACACTCATACAAATTCAAGAAATAGATTAAGGAATAGAATATGACACTTATTGAAGGAAAACTCAAAGTAATCAACGGCAAAAATATTGCGATTGTCAGTACCCGTTGGAACCATTTTATTGTCGATAGACTGGTTGAAGGAGCCAAAGATGCGTTTGACCGTCACGGCGGTCACGAGAACGATCTTACCCATGTGCTGGTGCCGGGAGCTTTTGAGCTTCCGATGATTGTCGATCAACTTTTGAGCAGCGGCAAGTATGATGCCATCTGCGCGCTGGGTGCGGTCATTCGCGGAGCCACCCCGCATTTTGATTATGTCTCGGCCGAAGCGACCAAAGGGATTGCCACCATGAGTTTGAAGCATCAAAAACCGGTCGCATTCGGACTCTTAACGACCGATACGATTGAACAGGCCATAGAACGCGCCGGAACGAAGTCGGGGAACAAGGGTTTTGAAGCAATGACCACGGTGATTGAGATGCTTGATCTGTACGAGAACCTTTAATGGCGACACGACATCATGCCCGCATGGCAGTAGTGAGTCTGCTCTATGCTTACGATTTGGGAAACCGCTCCATTGCGGAGTACAGTGAAGAGATTTTAGAAGAGAAGAAAATTCGTAACAAGCAGCGGGAGTTTGCTTTGGAACTTTTTGGCGGTGTCATGGCACAACTTGACCCCATTGACCATGCTATTGTGGCGCATCTAAAAGAGTGGGATTTTGAGCGTTTGGGTTCGATTGAACGTGCCACATTACGGTTGGGAGCCTATGAAATTTTAAATACCGATCTGGACTCTGCCGTTATTATTAACGAAGCCATTGAAGTGGCAAAATCATTTGGAACGGAACAGTCCCCGAAATTCATTAACGGTGTATTAGACGCCATTGCCAAAGACAAGTAGGTAATATTCATGCCCTATGTAACGTTGATAATTTTACTGTTTGTTGCGGTATTGCATGGCAAAAACAGCTGTCTGGAATGTCATGAGGGTATTGAGCCGATTCGGGCAAACAGCTCTGAAATGATGAAGCAGATTAAAGCTCTGGCGCTGAAAGCCGGGCATGAAGGCAATGACTGTATTGTCTGTCACGGCGGGAATCCGCAAGAAGCGGCAAAAGAAGCGGCACACAGCGGTACCGTAGCCTATTTTCAAACCCATGAAGGTCCCAAGGAGTTCTATCCGGCACCCGGGAGTAGCTGGATTAACCACAACACGTGCGGGATGTGCCATAAAGAGCAGGTGGCGGTGCAAATGAACTCGCTAATGATGAGTGAGCAGGGAAAAATCCAAGGTGCTTTGTGGGGATTTGGTGCCAAAGAAGGTTATAACCACAATGTCGGTAATTACGCTACAAAAAATCCCGATGACCCCCACCGGCGTTTGGGAACGAAACAGTATCAAGCCTACATGAAACAACTGACACGCATGGAACCGCAGGCTTTTCCCCACGAGATGACGCCGTTGCCGCCGGCACCGACGGCTGAGGCTATAGAAAAAGATCCTTCCTTAGCGGTCTATACCTATTTGCGTCAGGAGTGTTTACGATGTCATACCGGTTCAAAAGGGCGTAAAAAACGGGGAGACTATCGGGGTATCGGCTGTGCATCATGCCATGTGCCGTACTCTAACGAGGGAATCTATGAAGGCGGTGACCAGAGTATTTCCAAAGAGCCGGGGCATATGCTGGTTCATGCCATACAGTCATCACGAAAAGTCAAAGTCAAAGTTCACGATACGGAGTATTCCGGTGTGCCGGTAGAGACCTGTTCTACCTGTCATAATCGCGGTAAGCGTATCGGGGTCTCGTATCAGGGACTTATGGAGACGGAATACAGTGCGACGTTTGATGCCGAGGGTCATGAAAAAGATATCCTT